>DAHVRS010000400.1 GCA_027322375.1 Brachybacterium sp.
GCGGTTGGTCCAGTAATACGGGGTGGCGTCGCCCTGCATGGTGCGCAGGACCTCGGTGAAGTCGTCCTTGGTCCACTCCTCGCCCGGCATCTCGAGGCCGTTGCGCTCGAGGACATCGAGGTTGAGGTACATGTTGGCGGCGTTGAAGTCGAGCGGGAGCTGGAACAGCGACCCCTTGTACATGAACGCCTCGATGAGGCTGGGGTGGACATCCTCGAAGTAGTCCCGCATCGCGTCAGCATCACGCTGGATGTAGTCGTCCAGGGGAAGCGCGAGACGCTCGGCGAAGAGCTGGGCGCCTTCGGTCGCGGTGTAGACCACGTCGGGCTGTGTCCCGGAGGCGACCATTGTGAGGATCTTCGCGAAGAAGTCACCCCAGTCGGTGGCCTGGACGGACTGGATGAGCACGGGGATGTCCGGGTGCGTCTCCATGAAGGCATCGGCGATCTTCTGACGTCCAGCGGCGTCCTGCGAGGTGCCGAGGATCAGGATCCTCAGGGCATCCTCGCCGCGGCCAGGGATGTCGGCCCCCGTGAGACGGGGCCAGGCGGCGACCGTGCCGGCGAGGGCGGCCGCGCCGCCGACGCCCAGGAGGGCGCGACGGGTGAGGGTGGAATGGCTGGCCATGCGGTCCTCTTCATCGAGTGTCGGGACAGGCGGAGACGGATCGAACGGAGTGGGAGCGCCGCCCGAAGAGCGACTTACACACGTGTCGAAGCGCGATTCAGAGAGTATGGAGCACGACTTTCACACGTGTCAAGGCTGGGTGGACCCGCACCGCATCCGCCCCGAGGACGGATGTGCCGCGCCGGGAGAGATCAGCTCTCCCGAGCGATCCCCACGGAGCCGCGCTCCACGAGAGGGCACGCGATGACCTGACGGCCCTCTTCGGCGGTCGCGCCGCCTTCACCGAGCAGCTCCAGGAGCGCCTCCATGCCGCGCCGCCCCATCTCCTCATGCGGGAGCGCGATGGTGGTCAGGGGCGGAGTGAGGCGCTCGGCGAAGAAGTCCTCGTCGTCGAAGCCGATCACCGACAGCTCTCCCGGCACCGCGACCTCGGCGGCGGCCGCAGCGTGCAGCGCGCCCGCTGCGACGCGGTCGCGGATGCAGAAGAGGCCCGTGGGCGGCACCGGCTCGCCGAGCAGTCGCGCGGTCGCGCGATAGCCGTCGTCCATCTGCCATCCCACCGGGAGGATGCGCGCCTCCAGGCCCGCCGCGGCGAGCTCCTCGCGGAACCCCGCCTCGCGCTCCACGACCCCCAACGACTGGTCGTCGCCGGAGAGCATCACGATGCGCCGATGCCCGGTCTCCAAGAGGCGACGGGCCGCTCGACGGGCTCCCCCGTGGTCGTCGGGGACGTAGGTCGGAAGGTCGACCCCGGTGCCCTGGGGGACACCGCCCGCACCGTCGGCCGCTCTCGACCCCTCCGGCCCCTCCTCGTCCCCTGCTCGCTCGAGCTCGCAGTTCAGCAGCACGAGCGGGATCCCCGGTGGGATCGTAGGCCGCCGTACTCGCATGCGCCCCATGGTCGCGTAGAGGAGACCGTCTACCTGTCGCTCCGCGAGCAGCCGCGCGGCGTCCTCCACGGTGTGGTCCCGCAGGGAGAGGTCCATGGTGATGACCATGTACCCGGCCGCGGCGGCGGCGACGGACGCGGCTCGCGCCATGCGCCCGGCGAAGGGCGAGGTCGCGATCTCGTCGGTGATCAGCCCGATCGTGCGCGAGCGCTGCTCCTTCAGCGAGATCGCGAGGGCCGAGCGGGTATATCCGAGCTCCGCCGCCGCGTCGAGCACGCGCTTCTGGGTCGCCGCGGCGACCGTCCCCTGGACCCTGCCGTTGAGGACCATCGAGACCGTGGCACGGGAGACCCCTGCCAGGGAGGCGACATCGGCGGAGGTGGGACGGCGGGTTCGGGCGCTCACAGCTCGTAGGCTACGCGGCCGTGGACGCGGCATCCCAGCGCTGCAGCGCTCGCCCGCTCCTCCGACCTCTGCGATTCCGTCCTCACACCACTGCGGTCATCCCGCCGTCCACGTGCAGGGTCTGGCCGTTGACGAAGCGGGACGCGTCGGAGGCGAGGAACACGAGCGGCCCCACGAGCTCCTCGACCTCGCCCCAGCGGCCTTCGGGGGTGCGCCGGCCCACCCAGGCGGAGAACTCCTCGTCCTCGACCAGCGCCTTGTTCAGCTCGGTCGCGAAGTAGCCGGGGGCGA
>DAHVRS010000409.1 GCA_027322375.1 Brachybacterium sp.
TGGTTTCGGTGCTCGTGGGCCCGGCGACCCGCTCCCTGCCCGAGGTGTCCGTGACCATCGAGGGCGGCGCCATCCGGCGCAGCCAGTGACCCGCACATCCACCACCGCAGAGCCTGTGACGCCCACACCAGATGAGCCGCCGATGAGCGACCCGCGCCCGCTGTGCACCTCCCGTCCCATCCAGCGGCCCGCCCCGGACCGACGCGAGCCGGAGGCCGCGACCCGCCGCCGCGAGGAGGCCGGGCGCACCCACCGCGACGTCGTCTCCTTCGTGCGCCGCGGCGAGCGGCTCACCCCCTCCCGCCAAGCCGCCTGGGACCGGCTCGCGGACGACTACGTCCTGGACCCGCCGCGCGGCGAGCGCGACACCCTGCCCGGCGAGGGCGCGTGGGTCGATCTCGAGGAGCTCTTCGGCCGCCGCGCCGAGCTCGTGGTCGAGGTGGGCAGCGGACTGGGCGAGAACATCGTCGCCGCCGCTCGCGCGCACCCCGAGCGCGACCACCTCGGGGTCGAGGTGTACCTTCCCGGACTCGCCCAGACCCTCATCCGGATCGACCGCGCCGAGCGTCCACGCAACCTGCGCCTGCTGCCGCTGGATGCGCAGCGTGCCCTGCCCGCCATGCTCCCCGAGGGAAGCATCGATGAGCTGTGGGTGTACTTCGCCGATCCGTGGCCGAAGGCCCGCCACCACAAGCGCCGCATCATCAACCCGCCCTTCCTCGACGCGGTCCTGCCGCTGCTCGCCGACGGAGCCCGCTTCCGCCTCGCGACGGACTGGGCGCAGTACGCCCATCACATGCGCCACGTGCTCGATGCCCGCCCGGAGCTGACGAACCTCCACCCCGACGGGCCCCGCCCCGAGGGCACGACGTCGGACACCGTCCCCGAGGGGATGCCGGTCACAGGCTGGGCCCCACGATTCGAGGGTCGTGTGAAGACGAGCTTCGAGAACAAGGGACGCGAGGCCGGGCGCCTAATATGGGACCTCGCGTACATGCGGGGGTCTCAGCCCCCGGCGACGGACGGCGCCTCGGACCCGGGAGCGCTGGCGGACAGCTGACCGCCCTGCGGCGGCCTTGCCTGAGAGGGACCTCAAATGAACGACTCCGCCGACGTGGACCTGCCCGGAGACTGGGAGGACGGCGACCAGCCCGATGAGAGCGGTCGCCGCGGCCGTCGTGCCGCGCTCATCGCCCTCGGCCTCGTCGCCGTGCTGGTGCTCGGCGTGGGCCTCGTGGTCGGCAACTACCTCAACGGCCTGCGCAACTCCTACGAGAAGCGCTCCACCGTGCAGATCACCCGCGGCGCGTCCGATGGGGAGCGCCCCGAGGCAGTCGACGGCACCGGGCGCAACTTCCTGCTGCTCGGTTCGGACAAGCGCTCCGAGGACGATGCGAAGGCTGAGGGCGTCTCCGGGCAGCGCTCGGACGTGATGATGCTCGTGCACATCAACGACGCGAACGACGCTGTCTACATCACCTCCTTCCCGCGTGACCTCTACGTGGACGTGCCCGGGCACGGCAAGGACCGCATCAACTCCGCCCTCGCCTACGGCGGGGTGGGCCTCGCGGTGACGACGGTCGAGAACTACACGGGCGTGCCGATCGACCATGTCGCCCTCATCGACTTCGACGGCATCCAGGGCCTGGTCGACTCGCTCGGCGGCGTCGACGTGGAGGTCCCTCAGGACTTCACCGTCGGCGACCACGTCTTCACCCAGGGCACCCAGACGATGAACGGCGAGGAGGCGCTCGCCTTCGTGCGCGCCCGCAAGCAGTTCGCCGACGGCGATTTCCAGCGCAACCGGAACCAGCAGGCGGTCCTCCAGGCCATCGCGAACAAGCTGATCAGCGCGGACACGCTCAGCGACCCGCGCAAGCTCGCCGGCGCGATCGACCAGATCTCCCCCTTCCTCACCACCGATGAGGGCCTGACCGCCTCCTCGATGGCGCAGCTGGGGCTCTCGCTGCGCTCGGTGCGCGGTGGCGATCTCCACTTCCTCTCCGTCCCGCACGGCGGCCCGACCACCACCAGCGGAGGCGCGAGCGTCGTCGCGACCGATGAGGAGGCGATGGACGTGCTGCGCGAGGCTCTGCGCACGGATGACATGGGAACCTATTACGCTCAGTACGCCGGGGTGTACTGAGCCCTGATGCCGCATCGCTGACTGCGGTGCATCGTCGACGCCTGGAGGTCAACGTGCCCAATCCCCTCGTGCGCATCGCCGTGCCCGTCGCGGGAATCCTCGCGGCCGCTGCCGGCAAGAAGGCCGCTGAATACGGCTGGGGTGCCGTCTTCGGCGAGGACGCCCCGACCACGAAGACGCAGAAGGCCTCGGCCAAGGAGGTCGCCGCCCAGCGCAAGCAGGCGAAGAAGGACGGCCTGTCCAAGGACGAGATCAATGCGATCACCGACCCCTCCGACGATCTGCCGGTGTGGAAGATGATGCTGTGGACGCTCGTCTCGGGCGTGCTGCTCCAGGGCCTGCGCGTCGCGGCCCGTCGCGGTGCGCAGAAGGGCGCTGAGCGGCTCACCACGCGGCGTCCCCGCGCGAACCGCGGCTGAGCCTGCCCCTGGCATGACGACGGGCGCCCTGCAGAGGATCTGCAGGGCGCCCGTCGCACTTGTGAGGGCTGCTCAGAACTCCGGGACGTCCACACCCTCGCTGAGAGTGTCCACCGAGTCGCCGGTGACCAGGAAGCCGATGCGCCGCACGAGCGAGACGGCGTGGTCTCCGAGCCGCTCGTAGAAGCGGATCAGCAGCGTGAGATCGATGATCTCCGCATTGGTGTAGGTCTCCTGGCCGCCGCTGGAGATCTCGCGGGAGATCTCGAGCATGAGGTGGTCGAGCTCGTCGTCCTGCTTCTCGACCTGGGCGGCGAGGGCGAGGTCGCGGTTCGCGATGACCTCGGAGGCGCCCTGCAGGGCGTTCAGGCCCAGCTGGGACATCCGGGCGATCTGCTCGCGGTGCGCCGCGGGGACGGCGGCGTCGGGGTGCGTGCGGCGGGCCACGAGCGCGATGTGCGCGGCGAGATCGCCCATCCGCTCGAGCGAGGAGCTCATGCGCAGCGAGGCGACCAGCAGGCGCAGGTCGGTGGCGACGGGCGCCTGACGGGCGAGCAGCTCGACGGCCTTCGCGTCGAGCTCCACCTGCCGCGCATCGATATGGGGGTCAGCGGTCACGACCCGCTCGGCGAGGGCGAGATCGCCCTCGAGCAGGGCCGTGGTCGCATCCTCGAGGGCATGGCCGACCATGTCGGCCATGTCGAGCAGGTCGTCCACGATGTGCCGCAGATCGCTCTGGTAGGCCTCGCGCATGGTTGTGTCTCCTCTGTCGTACGGAACGTCGCCCCGCATCGTCCTCCGTGCGGATGAACGCGGGAGGGTGCTCGGTGAACAGCAGGAGGAGCGCACGTGAACACCTGGCCCTCCGCTGCTCACCGGGCGGGCCCACGGCGCGGACAGCGGTGCGCGGGGCCTAGTCTTGGGGCGTGGTCCTGTCCGTCTCCCTCGTCCTCGCCGCCGCGATCGGTCTGGTGATCGGCGTCGCCGCGTCGCTGACGCTCGCCCGCACGGACCGGCGCCGGGCTCCGGAGCGGGCTCCCGAGGACGGGATCCCCGAGTCCGCCGCAGAGGTCCTCGCGATCCTCTCCTCCGCCTATGTGGTGCTCGATGCGAGCGGTGACGTGCAGCGCGCCTCTCCCCTGGCCTACTCATACGGCATCGTCCGCGCCGAGGACGGCGCCTACCCGCGCCTGGCGAGCACGGAGCTGATGGACCTGGCCGCGGACGTCGGCCGCAACGGCGGGTTCCGCGACGAGCGTCTGAACCTGCGCGGCGAGACGCAGGAGGACGCGGACTCCGTGATCGACGTGCGCATAGGGGCGCTCGGCGAGCACGGCGCGCTGCTGCTGGCCGAGGACCTCACCCGTGCGGTACGGGTCGAGGAGACCCGGCGCGACTTCGTCGCGAACGTCTCCCATGAGCTGAAGACCCCCGTCGGCGCGATCACGCTGCTGGCCGAGACGATGGAGGACGCGGCCGAGGACCCGGATGCGGTGCGCCGCTTCGCCGAGCGGATGCAGTCCGAGACCCGCCGGCTCTCCCACCTCGTGCAGGAGATCATCGAGCTCTC
>DAHVRS010000232.1 GCA_027322375.1 Brachybacterium sp.
CGACGACATCGCCGCGGGCCTCCTCGCCCACGGCGTGCGGCCCGGCGACCGCGTCAGCCTCCTGATCACTCCCGGCGCGGACCTCACCGGTGTGCTCTACGCCTGCTTCCGGATCGGCGCGGTCGCGGTCGTTGCCGATGCCGGTCTCGGCACCGCCGGACTCACCCGCGCCACGATCGGCTCCCACCCCGACTGGTTCATCGGCATCCCGAAGGCGCTCGTCGCAGCGCGGGCGCTGGGCTGGCCGGGCCGGCGGATCTCTGTCGAGCAGCTGCCCACCGTGGACCGCACCGCGCTCGGCGTGGAGACCTCGATCGCGGAGCTCGCCCGTTCCGGCGCGCTCATGCGCGAGCTCGGCGCCCCGCTGGATGCGGCCACCCCCGCGCCCGACGCCGACGCCGCGATCCTGTTCACCTCCGGCTCGACCGGCCCCGCGAAGGGCGCGGTGCTCACCCACCGCCAGCTCGCCGCCATGTTCGCGGCCGTGGGGGACACCCTCGACCTCGCTCCGGAGCGCGGCCTCGTCGCCGGCTTCGCGACCTTCGCGCTGCTCGGCCCCGCGCTCGGCGCGCCGACGGTCGTGCCCGACATGGACATCATGCGCCCCGGCGACCTCACCGCCCCGGCGCTGGCCGCCGCGATCGACGCGCTCGGCGCCCCGGCCGTGTTCACCGCCCCCGCGGCGCTGCGCAACATCATCGACACCGCCGACCAGCTCGACGACACGGGACGTGCGGCGATGGCCCGCGCGGCCTCGTTCTTCTCCGCCGGCGCGCCGATCCCCGCGCACCTGCTGCGCGAGCTGCGCACCCTGATGCCCTCCGCGACAGCGCTCACCCCGTACGGGATGACGGAGTGCCTCGCGGTCGCCGCGATCGACCTCGAGGGCATCGAGGCGGCCGGTGAGGGCTCCGGCGTGTGCGTGGGCCGTCCCGTGCCGCGCGTCGAGATCGCGATCGCCGCGATGGACGAGCTGGGCCGCACCACCGGCGAGGTCACGCAGGACCCGGAGGTGCGCGGCGAGATCCTCGTGCGCGCTCCGCACGTGCGCGACCGGTACCTCATGCTCTGGCGCACCACTCGCACCTCGATGCGCTTCGAGGGCTGGCACGCCACCGGCGATGTGGGCCGCCTGGACGCCGACGGGCGCCTCTGGGTCGAGGGCCGTGCCGAGCACGTCCTCGCCACCGCTGACGGCCTGTTCACCCCCGTCCAGGTCGAAGATGCCGCCGAGTCCGTGCCGACGGTGCGCCGCGCCGGCGCCGCCGTCGTCGGCCCCCGCGGCACCCAGCAGGTCGTCGTCGTGCTCGAGACCGAGGACGGCTACCGGCCCGGGAAGGCCGGCAAGCCCCGCCCGGCTACGCCGTCGCTCACCGAGGCGGTGCGCCGCGCCGTCCGCGAGCGGGCCGGAGTCGAGGTCGTCGCCGTGTTCGCCACGCGTGCCCTGCCCACCGACATCCGCCACAACTCGAAGATCGACCGGGCCGCGCTCTCGCGCTGGTCCGAGCAGACCCTGCGCGGTGAGCGCGCGGACGCCCTGTGAGCGCGCCGATGGTCCTGGTGACCGGCGCTTCCGGGATGCTCGGCGGCGCGGTCGCGACCACGCTGCGTGATCGCGGCGCGACCGTGCGCGCCTTCCAGCGCCGCCCCGCCGGGATCGACGGCGTCCAGGACGTCACCGGCTCGCTGACCTCGCCGGAGGACGTGCGCCGCGCCGTCGCCGGCGCCGACGCGGTCATCCACCTCGCTGCGAAGGTCTCGATCTCCGGGCCCGAGAGCGAGTATCGGGCGATCAACATCGATGGCACCCGCCACGTGATCGACGCGCTGCGCGCGAACGGGGGAGGGGCGCTCGTGAACGTGTCCTCGCCGTCTGTCGCCCACCTGGGCCGCGCGATCGTGGGCCTGGATGCGACCCCCGCGGATCCCGCGCGTGCCCGCGGCCCCTACTCCCGCACCAAGGCCGCGGCTGAGCTGCTGGCCATGGATGCCGACGGGAAGGACGGCATCGCCGTCACCTCGATCCGGCCGCACGTCGTCTGGGGACCGGGGGACACCCAGCTCGTGGGCCGCATCGTGGACCGTGCCTCTCGTGGCCGGCTCCCGCTGCTGGACCAGGGCATGGCGCTCATCGACACCACCTATGTCACCAACGCCGCCGACGCGATCGTCGCGGGACTGGACCGGATCGAGCACGTGCACGGGGAGAGCTTCGTCGTCACCAACGGCGAGCCCCGCACCGTGCGTGATGTGTTCGCCGGCTGGTGCGAGGCCGCCGGGGTGCCTGCCCCGACGCTGCGCGTCCCCGGCGCTGCTGCGCGCCTGGCCGGGCGCGTCATCGAGAAGGTGTGGGAGAAGCGCCCCGGCGACGACGAGCCGCCGATGACGGAGTTCCTCGCCGAGCAGATGTCCACCGCGCACTGGTTCGACCAGCGCCGCACCCGCGAGCGTCTGCAGTGGACGCCGAGGGTCACCCTGGACGAGGGCAATGCGCACCTCGCGGCCTGGTTCCGCGAGAACCCCGTCGTCTGAGCACTTCAGCCTGAGATCACCTGCCTGAGCACGCACGGGACGGAGCCGCTATGACCGATCACCACGCCGCCGAGGCTGACGGACTGTCCGACCCTGACCTGTCCGACGCGGAGCTGCGCGCCGAGATCGACGCGGAGCTGCGCGCCGAGCGCGCTGGCCGGCCCCGCGCTCCGCAGCGCCTCACCGGGCTGGTGCTCCTGCTCGGCGGGATCATCGGCTGGCTCTCCTCGCTCCAGCTGCAGGTCGACAAGGAGTATCTGCTCGCGAACCCCGGCGCGTCGCTGGGCTGCGACGTGAACCCTTTCATCTCCTGCGGCAGCGTGATGATGACCTGGCAGTCCGCCGCGCTCGGCATCCCGAACATGGCGATCGGCCTGGCCGGCTTCGCGCTCATGGCCGCGATCGGGGCGCTCATGCTCTCTCGCACCGCGCTGCCCACCTGGTTCCGCTGGGCGAGGCTGGGCGGGATGACCTTCGCCTTCGGGTACATCCACTTCCTGGCGATCTCCGCGATCTTCGTCATCCGGGCGCTGTGCCCGTGGTGCATGGTCATCTGGACCGTGACCGCCCCGATGTTCTTCGCGACCCTCGCCCGCACTATCGAGCATGGGGACCTGCGCGTGCCCGCGCCGCTCGCGACGCTGCTGCGCCACTGGATGGTGCTGAGCCTGCTGTGGTACCTGCTGGTCATCGCCGTGATCTTCGCGGCGTTCTTCCGGCAGTGGCTCGCGGTGCTGGGCCTGAACTGACCGGGCAGCTCCTCCCTCCACATCCCTCCGCCGTCCCCAGGACGGGCTGCCCAGCACTGGTAAGCGCCCTGCTTCCCTAGGGTCGCGCCATGCGAGAACGAGGGGAGCAGGCACCGGGCGGCCGCCGGGCCGACGG
>DAHVRS010000421.1 GCA_027322375.1 Brachybacterium sp.
ACCCTGGTCGCCTACCGCGAGGGCATCCCGGTGTTCTCGCAGGCCGGCGCGCTGCCGCAGTCCGCGCTCGAGGACCTCATCGGCCAGGTGAAGAACCTGGACATGGACGAGGTCCGCAAGGCGTACGCCGAGGCCCAGGAGAAGCAGGGCTGAGACCCTCCCCGACAACGAAGGAGCCCCGTCACCGTGAACGGTGACGGGGCTCCTTGCTTCCCTGGGGCGCTCAGCCCGAGACGCTGCGTTCTCGGTGCTGAGGCCCGGGGTGCGTGCTCGGGGCTCAGCCCTCGGAGCGGCGGAAGGGGCGGCGCTTTCCCTCGAAGCCGCGGCCGCGATCATCACGGCGCGGACGGTCGTCGCGGCGGAACGGACGATCGCCGTCGTGACGGTGCGGACGGTCGCCGTCGCGGCGCGGTCCCTTCCCGCCGCGCGGGCCCATGTCCGGCCCGATGCGCAGCTCGCGCCCACCGAGCTTCGCACGGCTGATGCGCGCCATCTGCTCGGGCGTCAGAGAACCGCGGATCTGGACCAGCGAGAAGTGCGGGAAGATCTGGATCTTTCCGATGTCCTTCCCGTGCAGGCCGCCCTCGCCGGTCATGGCGCCGACGATGCCCGGCGGGCGTGCGCCGTGGGAGTGGCCCACCCCGACCTTGTACGAGGTGTAGCCGCGCTCCGTCGGCGTCGCCTCGCGGGGGCCGCGGTCACCGCGGTCGCGGTCCTCGCCGCGCAGCTGCGCGCCGGTGAACTCCTCATCCTCGGTCGCGGCGCCGGGGCCCTCATCGCCCACGGTCATCGCACCCAGCACAGCGGCGAGCTCGAGCGGATCGATCTCGTGCTCGGCAACGAACTCGCCGATCAGCTCGCGGTACAGCTCCAGGCGCCCGCGCTCGATGCGCTCGGGGACCTGGGTCAGCAGCGTGGCGAGACGGTGCTTGGAGACGTCGCGGGGCGAGGGGATGACTGCCTCGGCGAGGGTCTGCTTCGTGGCGCGCTCGATGTTCTTCAGCGCACGGCGCTCATGCGGGCCGATGAAGGTCAGCGCCTCGCCGGAGCGGCCCGCGCGGCCGGTGCGGCCGATGCGGTGCACATACGACTCCGCCTCCTTGGGCACGTCGAAGTTCACGACCAGGCCGATGCGCTCCACGTCCAGGCCGCGCGCGGCGACGTCGGTCGCGACGAGCACCTGCAGGGAGCCGTCGCGGAGCCGCTCGACGATCTTCTCGCGCTCCTTCTGCGGAACGTCACCGCTGATCGACGCCGCGATCAGGCCGCGGGAGACGAGCGCGGAGCCGACCTCCTCGGCCGCTGCACGGGTGCGCACGAACACGATCGCGGCCTCCGCGTCGGAGGTGGCGAGCACGCGGGCGAGCGCGCCGGTGCGGTGCTTGAAGGGCACCACGGCATAGGTCTGGGTGACACTCTTGACCGTCGAGGACTGCGGGGTGACGCTCACGCGCACCGGGTCCTTCATGTGGGTCTGCGCGACGCGCTGGATGGCGGAGGGCATCGTCGCGGAGAACAGTGCGACCTGACGGGACTCGGGGGAGTGGGAGAGGATCTCCTCGACGTCCTCCGCGAAGCCCATGCGCAGCATCTCGTCGGCCTCATCGAGGACGGCGAAGCGGATGGTGTCCAGGCGCAGGTTCGTGCGGCGCATGTGGTCCATGACGCGGCCGGGGGTGCCGACGACGACCTGGGCGCCGCGGGCAAGGGCGCGCTCCTGCGGGCCGTAGGGGGAGCCGCCGTACAGGGCGACGACGTCGAGCCCGCCAATCGAGCTGGCGAAGGAGGAGATCGCGTCCGCGACCTGCATCGCGAGCTCGCGGGTGGGGGCGAGCACGAGCGCCTGCACCTCGCGCTGGGAGGGGTCCACGGCCGCCAGGAGCGGCAGGCCGAAGGCGGCGGTCTTGCCGGTGCCGGTCTGGGCGACACCGATCACGTCGCGGCCCTCGAGTAGCGGCGGGATCGCCTGCGCCTGGATCGCGGACGGGGTGGTGAAGCCGAGCGCGTCCACCGCGCGGCGCAGTGCGTCGGGCAGGTGGAGGGAGTCGAAGCCGGGCTCGGCGGGAGTGTCCACAGCAGGGGTGGCCACTGCGGGGGTGTCCGTCGGGGTGACGGCCTCCGTCGAGGTCGCAGCGGTCTCGTCAGCCGCGGGCACGAGGGCAGGGGAGATGTCGGTCATGAAGTCCTTCGACAGTCAGGGATGAAGATGAACAAGCCCCAACAGGTCGCAAGGGCAGGGGACGCCCATACATCTCGCGCGACGTGGACCGTGCAGGACACGGGCGACTCGGCGAGTCCGGGCATAAACGGACCAGCACTCTTGCAGGTCGGACCGTTGACGAGTCTACGGCGAGCATGGCGCGAGCAACAGGGCCGCGGTGGCGAGATCGCTCACCCTGCGCGGTAAGGTGGTCGCTCCACGCGAACCCGCGTGCGGGCCGCGCGCCCCGGCGTCCGCCCGCCCAGGACCCCTCGACCCCCAGAAGGACATCTCGTGCTGCGCACCCACACCGCCGGTGAGCTCCGCCCGGAGCACATCGGACAGACCGTCACCCTCACCGGCTGGATCGGCCGTCGCCGTGACCACGGCGGCGTGACGTTCCTCGATCTGCGCGACGCGAGCGGCGTCACCCAGGTGGTGGTCCGCGAGGACGAGGCGATGCACCTGCGCAATGAGTACGTGCTGAAGGTGACCGGCACCGTCGACCGCCGCCCCGAGGGCAACGAGAACGCGCACCTGCCCACCGGCGACATCGAGGTGACCGCCTCCGAGGTCGAGGTGCTCTCCGCCTCCGCGCCCCTGCCGTTCCAGCTCGACGAGCACAGCGAGGTGGGCGAGGAGACACGCCTGCGCTACCGCTACCTCGACCTGCGCCGTCAGGGCCCCGCCGCCGCGATGCGCCTGCGCTCCGAGGTCAACCGCGCCGCGCGCGACACCCTCCTGGACCAGGGATTCGTCGAGGTCGAGACGCCGACCCTGACCCGCTCCACCCCCGAGGGCGCCCGCGACTTCCTGGTCCCGGCCCGCCTCGCGCCCGGCTCCTGGTACGCGCTGCCCCAGTCCCCGCAGCTGTTCAAGCAGCTGCTCATGGTGGGCGGCATCGAGAAGTACTTCCAGCTCGCCCGCTGCTACCGTGATGAGGACTTCCGCGCCGACCGCCAGCCCGAGTTCACCCAGCTCGACATCGAGATGAGCTTCGTGGACCAGGAGGACGTGATCGCGCTCGCGGAGCAGATCCTCGCCGCCGTGTGGGCGAAGGGCGGCCACGAGATCGCCGGTCCCTTCCCGCGGATCACCTACGCCGAGTCGATGCGCCGCTACGGCTCGGACAAGCCGGATCTGCGCTTCGACCTCGAGCTGGTCGAGATGACCGAGTACTTCGCGAACACGCCCTTCCGCGTCTTCCAGGCTCCGTACGTGGGCGCGATCGTCATGGCCGGCGGTGCCTCGCAGCCCCGCCGTCAGCTCGATGCCTGGCAGGAGTGGGCCAAGCAGCGCGGTGCGAAGGGCCTGGCCTATGTGCTCGTCCAGGAGGACGGCACCCTCACCGGTCCCGTTTCCAAGAACATCTCCGAACAGGAGAAGGCAGGACTGCTGGAGAAGACCGGCGCCGCCCCGGGCGACTGCATCTTCTTCGCCGCCGGTGAGCCGAAGGCCTCCCGCGGCCTGCTCGGCGCCGCGCGCAACGAGATCGCCGAGAAGCTCGGGCTCATCGACGAGAACGCCTTCGCCTTCGTGTGGGTCGTGGACGCGCCGATGTTCGAGCCCGCAGCGGAGGCCCGCGCGGCCGGTGACGTGGCCGTCGGCGCCGGGGCCTGGACCGCGGTCCACCATGCCTTCACGTCCCCGAAGCCCGAGTTCCTCGACACCTTCGACACCGACCCGGGCAGCGCACTCGCCTACGCCTACGACATCGTCTGCAACGGCAACGAGATCGGCGGCGGCTCGATCCGCATCCACTCCCAGGACGTGCAGCAGCGCGTCTTCCAGGTGATGGGGATCGGTGCGGAGGAGGCACAGGAGAAGTTCGGCTTCCTCCTGGACGCCTTCCAGTTCGGCGCCCCGCCCCACGGCGGCATCGCCTTCGGCTGGGACCGCATCGTGGCCCTGCTCGCCGGGCAGGACTCGATCCGCGAGGTCATCGCTTTCCCGAAGACCGGCAACGGCTACGACCCGCTGACCGCCGCCCCGGCGCCGATCACGCCGCAGCAGCGCAAGGAGGCGGGCGTCGACGCGAAGCCCGCCGAGAAGTCTGCGGAGAAGGCTGCTGAGAAGAACGGCACTGAGAAGGCTGGTGCTGAGAAGGCCTGAGCCCTCACGCAGAAGAACGGCCGACGCGAGTGATCACGTCGGCCGTTCTTCTGTCCGGGCAGGGTGTCAGCGGGGCTGGGCGCCTGCTGACGGGGGAGAGGTCAGCGGGGCTGCTCGCCGTGCTTGACCTGCGCGCGGGGGAGACGGAAGCGGCGGATCTGCAGCGCGCGCAACACTGCAGGTCCCGTACGAGCGCAACGGCCCGTCTCAGCGGGCGTGCTGGATACGCAGTCACAGAGCTGTGTCCACGACCCGGAACGCGGGTCGGTCGTAC
>DAHVRS010000494.1 GCA_027322375.1 Brachybacterium sp.
GCCGCCGTGGCCGCGCACCTGCTCGGGGTCGAGGAGCGCGTGCAGGCGTCTGCTGATGCTCGGGAGCTGGCCGCCCAGGTGCGCCCGCTCGCGATCAACGTCAACGACCTGGACCGCCGTGCTCGCGCGGGTGAGCCGGTGTCGCTGTCGGCGGAGGTGCCCGAGCTGATCGAGCTGCTCCGCGAGATCCGCGCCCTGCTCGGTGATCGGGCGGCCTCATGAGCACGACACATTACAGTCCGAGCGCCAGCGCCGCCGACACCGAGCGCTACATCCGGGGCAAGGAGGACGAGCGCGGCGTCGCGATCACGTGCGACGTGCCGGGAGGCCCCGGCGCGTTCTCGGCGCGCGCCCGCGCGCTCACCCAGAACACGAAGCGCGACGTCGAGGCGCTGCACTACAGGCAGTCGTTCAGCGACGAGGAGTTCGACCCGAAGAATCCGGAGGACGTGCAGCGGGTGAACGATCTGGGCTATCAACTCGCGAAGAAGATGCACCCAGATTCCGACTGCCTCGTGGTCAGTCATGTGGACGGACGCGGGAAGAAGCCGCACAACCACATCTTGGTCATCAACCACAGCAATCGGACGGGAAGAGCGCTCAGCGACTACCGCACGTTCCACGACCGCAAGGCCGGGAACCAGCGGGGCGTTCAGTCAGCGAACGACGAACTCATGCGCGAGCACGGTCTCTCGGTCGTGAAGCGTCTGGAGCACGCACCGAAGGACTGGGAGCTGCGCCGCGAGGACTTCGCCGAGGGCGGGCTCGACCGCGAGATGGGCGACCGGATGAGCGCCGCCCTGGCTGATCCCCGTGCGGTGGACAAGGCCGGTCTCGAAGCGGTGATCGAGGAGCAGAACCAGCAGCTCGGCGATGACGGGGAGCGGGTGCCGCGGATGCGCCTCCACACTGCCATCAGCAAGCGAGGGAAGAACGTCGGCAAGGAGACGTGGACGCTCTACATCGAGGACCGCCGCAGCGAGTCCGGGCGTGCCGAGCGACGCAAGCGCACGAGTGCGCTCTCGACAGATTTCACCCCGGAGGGCGCGCGGGCGTTCTTCGACTACCACCAGCAGCAGGAGGAGCAGGAACATGAGCGCAGCGCTCGACAGGCTGAAGCAGCAGAACGCGCAGAGCGGATCGCAGCAGCAGCTCGACAGTCCGGAGACGATGGAGGCGTTGACCTCGATCCTCGCCGCCGTCGAGGCGCAGAACGCGAGGCTCGACCGGCTGGCCGAGCAGCAGAAGAAGCTCGCGGGGTTCGTGAAGGTCATGGACGAGGAGACGACGAGGCGGCTGGAGCGGATCACGGCCCCGGCGTCAACCTCCTCGCCCTCCAGCGACGTGTCCGCGAGGATCGCGAGTATCGAGAGCAGGCAGAACGAGATCGCGAGCACGCTCGGCGAGTTCGCGCAGAGTCTCAACGGCGAGAGCTTAAACGCCGCGTCGCAGAGCTTGGTCGCGGAGGCGCAGAGGAACCACGTGGCTACGGCATCGGCGATTGAGGGGCTCAAGGCGCAGGCCGCGGCGAACCAGAAGCTCGTCAGACAGGTCGGCTGGGCGGTGCAGCGGATCGAGAAGCACACCGAGGAGCGGGTCCAGAAGGCCGTCGAGCAGGTCACCGGAGAGGCTTCGACCACGATGACCGCGAACCTCGACGCGTCGAACGAACGGGCCGAGCGGATCATCGCCGCCACCGCGAAGCTGGAGGCCCGGCAGCTGTGGTCGGCCGCCGCCGCGATGTGCCTCGCGCTCCTGCCGGTGGTGGTCGTCATCGCTGGGCTCTGGATGGGCATCGCCGGGCTCATCACCGGCGCTCAGTGGGCGCTGGACGTGGACGGTAGCGTGTGGCTCGGGATCGGGCGCTGGCTCGTGATCGCCGTGGGCCTCGCGGCGGCCGGCTACGGGGTCTTCGCGTCCGTCCGCTGGGTTGTTGGTCTCGTGGAGACCTGGAAGGGTCGCGGGATGCCGACGTGGCCGAGCTGGCGACGATGACTGGAGCCACTCGAACTACTGACCCCGGTCAGTAGTCGAACGATTGCCGCAGCCGCCGGTCGAGCGACGTCGGTGCCGCGGCAGTCGCCGGAGGACGATCGCCGCTGTGACGGCCACCCCGACTGCGATCCCGGCACCGATGAGCCAAGGGTTGCCGAGGAAACCTCCGATACCTGCAAGGGCTCCGCCCGCGGCGAGGAGAGGCAGGCCGCAGCAGATCAGCAGCGGAAGCGCGCAGCATGCCAACAGGAGCAAGCCCGTCCCAGCACCGACAAGCACGCCCGCGCGATGCGAGTCGTGGCCCTTATCGCCGCTCATCGTCTGTTCCTCTCCCAGCTGAGCGTTCCCCCCGATTGTCTGCGTGCGCGTTCACGCGCAGCACGACAGGAGCGACGGATCGGTGGTGAAGGCCTTGGCGGCGATCCGGATGCCCTCGGCCATGGTCAGGTAGGGGGCCCAGGCGTCGGCGACCTCGGCGACGGTCTTGCCGAGCACGTGGACCCCGGCGGCGGCGAGCTCGCCGGCGTCCTTGGCGACGGCGGTGATGCCGAGGATCTTCCCCGTGTCGGCGTCCACGACGATCTTGACGAAGCCGCGGGTGTCGCGGTTGACCAGGGCGCGGGGCACGTGGTGCAGGGGCAGGACGCGGCAGTCGCAGCGGATCCCGGCGGCGACGACGTCCTTCTCGGTCATCCCGACCGCGCCGATCGCCGGGCCGGTGAACGTGACCCTCGGCAGCCGGGCGTAGTCCACGGCCCGGTCGGCGTCGGTGAACGCGTTCTCGGCGACGAGGGTGCCGTGGTGGGCCGCGACGTAGACGAACTCCGGGTGCCCGGTCACGTCGCCCGCGGCCCAGATCCGCGGGTGGGAGGACTGCATCCGGTCGGAGACGACCACCTCGCCGAGGTCCCCGGTCTTGACCCCGACCGCGTCGAGGCCGAGCCCGTCGGTGGCCGGTCGTCGTCCGAGGGCGAGGAGCACCTGGTCGGCGCGGAACTCCTCCCGGCCGCCGGCGACGTCCGCGGTGACGACGGCCTGCCCGGTCGCGGCGTCGCGGGACACCCGCGTCGGCAGCGCGCGGCGGACCACCCGGATGCCCTCGTCGGCGAACACCTCCTGCAGCGTCCTGGACACCTCCGGCTCCTCCTTCGACGCGAGCCGGGACCGGGCCAGCACGGTGACCTGGGAGCCGAGCCGGGCGAACAGCTGCGCCTGCTCCAGGGCGACGTAGCCGCCGCCGAGCACGAGCAGGGACTCAGGGAGTTCGGTCAGCTCCATCGCCGTGGTCGAGGTCAGGTACCCGGTCTCGTCCAGGCCGTCGATCGGCGGGGCCCACGGCCGAGAGCCAGTCGCGACCAGGTAGTGCGCGGCCTCGATCGTCTCGGTGCTGCCGTCGTCCTCGGCGACCTGGAGGACCGGTGCGTCGGGGGTGCCGGCGAACGCGGCGTCCCCGCGGCGGACGGCCCACCCGTAGGAGTCGGCGACGTCGGCGTACTTCTCGCCCCGCAGCGACTCGACCAGCGCCTGCTTCCCGGCGATCAGGGCGGGCATGTCCACCGGCCCCGCCGTCGTCTCGATCCCCGGGAACCGGTCGGCGGCGTCGGCCGCGGAGTGCCATGCGTCGGCCGCGGCGATCAGGGCCTTCGACGGCACGCAGCCGGTGTTCACGCAGGTGCCGCCGAGCGTCCCGCGCTCGATCATCATCACCGACTTGCCGAGCGTGGTCGCGCGGATCGCGGCGGCGAACGCACCGCCGCCCGATCCGATGATGGCGAGGTCGTACTTCGTGGGCATCGCAGCTCCTGTCAATACTTGGACTTCCGGTCTATCTCAGCCATACTGGACCTTCCAGTGCAGGGGAAGGTCAAGAGGACTTCTGCCGAAAGAACAGGGGGCCTGCGATGCGCATCGGGGAACTCGCCGAGCGGGCGGGAACGACGGCGAAGACGCTGCGGTTCTACGAGGAGCAGGGCCTGCTGCCCCCGGCCGAGCGCACGCCGTCCGGATACCGCGACTACGCGCCCGAGACGGCCGCCCGGATCGACTTCGTCCACCGCGGCCAGGCCGCGGGCCTCACCCTCGCCCAGATCCGCCAGATCCTCGAAATCCGCGACGGCGGCGCTGCTCCCTGCGAGCACGTGCGCGACCTCCTCGACGCGCGCCTCGCCGAGATCGAGCAGCAGATCGCCCAGCTCACAGCGCTCCGAGACACCATCGCCGAGCTCAGGCACGACGCCGCGCAGCCCGACCCCGACTCGTGCAGCGCGGACCAGGTCTGCCGATACCTGTAAACGGCAGAGCCGTTCGCGCCAACGCCACAACCC
>DAHVRS010000498.1 GCA_027322375.1 Brachybacterium sp.
CATGGTGATGGGCGTGCTTTTCGGCCTCGCGATGGACTACGAGGTCTTCCTGGTCTCCCGCATGCGCGAGGAGTTCGTCCACACGCGCGATGCGAAGGGCTCGATCGAGCGCGGCTTCGTCGCCAACGCCCCCGTGGTCACCGCCGCCGCGCTGATCATGGTGTCGGTGTTCGCCGGCTTCGTCACCTCGGGCTGGTTCATGCTGCAGCCGATCGCGGTCGCGCTCGCCGTGGGCGTGCTCGTGGACGCCTTCGTGGTGCGCATGACCTTCGTGCCCGCCGTGCTCGCGCTGCTCGGGAAGCACGCCTGGTGGCTGCCCGCCTGGCTCGCCCGGAGCCTGCCCACCGTGGACGTCGAGGGCGAGGGGCTCGCCGCCGTCCTCGAGCATCGCCGCTGGACTGAGGAGCACGGCGTGCACTCCCTCCGCCTCGAAGAGACCGTCGCCCCGCTGCTCGGTGCGAAGGGCAGCCTCGGCCCGCTCACCGGCGCGGTCCGGCCCGGCACCCTGCTCGTGGTCCGCGCGCCCGACGACGCGGCACGCGCGAGCTTCCTCGCCCTCGCCGCGGGCCGCCTCTCCCCCACCTCCGGGATCCTCGCCGTCCACGACCGGCTCGCGCCCGACGACCTCGGCGCCGTCCAGGGCCGCGCCCACTGGATCGGCGCGGGCGCCCCCGTCGCGCGCCGCCTCGTGGACATCGACGGTCGCCGTGTGGACCAGGCCGTGATCATCATCGAGCAGCTCGAGAACCTCGCCCATGCGGCGGCGACCGTCGACGACACCCTCGTCGAACGGCTTGACGCCCTGCTCGCCCGGGGCGCGACGGTCATCGTCGGCTCCCGCTCCGCCGCCCCCACCGACGCCGAGCACGGCCTCCACGAGCGCCTGCGCGATCCGCGCCGCCTGCTCGCCCTGGCCGTCCAGCGCTCCGCCGCCGAGCCCCCGGCCGCTGAATCCTCCCTCGCTGAGACCCCCGCCGAGACCCCCGAAGGAGCTCTCGCATGATGCACCGAATGCTCGCGCATCCCCGCACCCTGCTCGTCGTGCTCCTGCTGCCGTTGCTGGTCGCAGGGCTGGGCATGTGGGCGCTCAGCGGCCGCGTGGACCGACTGGACACCGTCCCCGCGGCGGTCGTGAACCTCGACGAGGGCGCCGAGATGACCGGACCCGACGGGGAGACGCAGACCGTGCCCTTCGGCCGGCTCCTCGCAGGCGCACTCACCCAGCCCGGCACCGTCGAGGGCCAGGAGTCCCCGGAGACCACCGGCTTCGACTGGCAGCTGACGAACCTCGAGGACGCCGAGGAGGGGCTGAAGGACGGCAGCTACTCCGCTGTGGTCGTGATCCCGAAGGGCTTCTCGGAGCACCTGGCGACCCTCGGCACCCCGGACGCGACGCGCGCGATCCTCGAGGTCACCACCAACGATGCGAGCGGCCAGATCAACGCGCTCGTGGGCACCGCGGTCGCTGAGGCCTCCGCGAACACGATGGGCGGCCAGCTCGCCCAGCAGTACCTCGACCAGCTCTATGTGGGCTTCAACGACCTCGGGGACGGCTTCTCCGACGCGGCCGACGGCGCCGAGGAGCTCGCCGGCGGCACCTCCGAGCTCGACGACGGTGCGCAGGACCTCGCCTCCGGCACGCGCGAGCTCGCCGACGGCACCACCCAGGCCGCCGATGGCGCCCGGGAGTTCTCCGGCGGCGTGTGGACCTTCGCGGACGGCACCTGGCAGGCCGCCGACGGCACGCGCGAGCTCGCCGACGGTCTCGACGAGCTCGCCACCGGCACCGAGGAGCTCGCCTCCGGTGCGGACCAGCTGCGCACCGGCATGCGCGGCGCCGAGGGCCAGCCCGGCCTCGTGGACGGGGCCCAGCAGCTCGCCGCCGGCGTCGAGGGCGACGGCACCGCCGACAATCCCGGCCTCGCCGCGGGCGCGGACCAGCTCGCGACGGGCCTGGAGCAGTTCGCCGGCGGCGTCTCCCAGGCCGGTGCGGCCGTGACCGGTGACGGCACCGCCCAGAATCCGGGCCTCGCCCCCACCGCCCGCCAGGTCGATGAGGGCATGGTCGCGCTCGGCGAGGGCGCCCAGCAGGCCGCTGACGGGCTGCGCGGCACCGACTCCCAGCCCGGCCTCGTCCAGGGCGCGGAGGGCGTGGTCGCCTACGCCGACGGCGTGGACCAGGCCGCCTCCGGCCTCGACGCGATCGTGGACGGCGACGGCACTGCCCAGAACCCCGGCATGAGCGCGCTGGCAGGTTCGATGCAGGACAGCGCCTGCGCCCTCGCCGAGCGCTACCCCGACGACCATCAGGCTGCGGGCCTGTGCGCGCAGGCGCAGGGCATCACCGGCTACGCCGACGGCGTCTCCCAGGCCCGCGATGGCCTGCATGCCGTCGTGGACGGGGACGGCACCGCGCAGAACCCGGGCCTCGCCGCGACTGCGCAGGCAGTGGGCGACGGCGCCTCCCAGGCCGCGGACGGCGTCCAGCAGCTCGCCGACAGCATCAACGGTACCGACTCGACCCCGGGCCTCGTCCAGGGCACCGCGGGGATGGTCACCTACGCCGAGGGCATCGAGACCGCCTTCGCCGGCGACGGCACCGCAGCGAACCCGGGCCTGACCGCGTCGGCCGAGCAGCTCGCCACCGGCGCCCGCGCGAGCGCGGACGGAGCCGGACAGCTCGTCGACGGCGTCACCGGACTGCGCGACGGCATCGTCCAGTACGCCGACGGCGTGGACCAGCTCGCCGACGGTGCGGACCAGCTCGCCACCGGCACCCGCTCCGCCGCCGACGGCGCGTCCGCACTCGCTGACGGCTCCGGGGAGCTCGCCCGCGGCGCGGACCAGCTCGCGACCGGTGCCGACCAGCTCGCCGACGGCAACCAGCAGCTCGCGGACGGCACCGGCGAGCTCGCCGACGGGACCGAGCAGCTCGCCGACGGCACCTCCCAGCTGGCCGATGGCAGCGAGGAGCTCGCCGGCGGTCTGCGCGACGGTGCGGACGCAGTCCCCTCCTACACCGAGTCCGAGCGGGAGCGGATGAGCCAGATGGCCTCCTCCCCCGTCAGCACCGAGGTGATGCGGCAGAACGAGGCCAACGGCGCGGACACCGCCACCTTCCCCTTCGTCACGGGGCTCGCGCTGTGGCTGGGCGCCTTCGGCACCTTCCTGCTGCTGCCGGCGCTGTCGCGTCGCCTGTTGGACCGGGCCCTGCCGATGGGCCAGGTCGTGCTGCGCTCCCTGTTCCCGGCGGTGGTGATCGCGCTGGTGCAGACCGTGGCGGTGCTCGCGGTGCTCACCGCGATCGGGATCTCGCCTGTCTCCCCGCTCGGGGTGGGCGTGGTCGCCTTCGCCGGTGCGGTGATGTTCGCGGCCCTGCATCAGGCGCTGCTGGCTCTGCTCGGGAAGCGGATCGGCCGGATCGCCTCGATCCTGCTGATGGTGCTGCAGGTGGTGACCCTGGTCGGGATCGTGCCGGTGCAGACCGCGCCCGAGCTGCTGCAGTCGGTCGGCGCGCTGATGCCGCTGTCGATCGTCACGCAGGGCCTCGTCCATGCCGCGCTCGGCGGGACGCTGACCAGCACCTCGGGAACGCTGCTGGCGATCTTCGCCTGGGGCTCCGTCTCGCTGCTGGTGACCTTCACCGCCTCCCGCGGGGCGCGGCTCGCGAACCGATCCGAGCACGTCGCCGTCGGCGCCGCACCCGCCGCCGCCTGACACCGCCCGCTGACCTGCGTCAGCGGAAGTCCCTGGACCGGCCGGTCGCCGGCAGGTCCAGGGCCGCGGCGTCGTCGGCGACGAGGTTCACCGCCCCGGTGCGGTTCTCCACGATGCCGCGCAGCACCACGGCCCGTGCGGTGCGCAGCAGCGCCCGGTGCCGCACCCAGAACCCCTGGGAGCAGACCACGTTCAAGATCCCGGTCTCGTCCTCGAGGCTGAGGAAGGTGACGTTCCCAGCGGTCGCGGGGCGCTGCCGGTGCGTGATCACCCCGGCGACGCGCAGCCGGGTGCCGTCTGCCGCCTCGCGCAGGCCCGTGATCGAGAGGACCCCATCGGCCGCAAGGCGCTCGCGCACGAGCGCCATCGGATGCTCATCCAGGGTGATCCCGGTGGCCCAGGCGTCGGCGGTCGCGAGCTCGGCATCGCTCATCCCCGGCAGCATCGGTGCCTGCGCGCCCACGGCGAGGTGCGGGAGTGTGTCCGGGGACTCCTGGGCGGCGGCGCCCGCCGCCCACAGCGCCTGCCGGCGCGTGCTCGCCAGCTGATCCAGCGCCCCCGCGGTCGCGAGCGCCTCGAGCTGACGGGCGGTGAGCCGCACCCGGCGTGCGAGGTCCGGGACGGAGGTGAAGGGCCCGCCCTGCTCCCGCGCGGCGATGATCTCCTCCGCCGTCTCGGTGCTGATCCCACGCACCTCGTCCAGGCCCAGCCGGATCGCGGGCCCGCGCGCGGCCCGTTCCCCCTGCACCTGCTCCCCCGGCTCCTCGATCCGGTAGCCGACGTGCTCGTCGTCGGTCTCGAGGTCGGTGCGGGCGCGGGAGGCGAGCACGTCCGGGCCGCGGGTGAGCACGCCGTGGCGGCGTGCGTCGGCGACCAGGGACTGCGGGGAGTAGAAGCCCATCGGCTGGGAGCGCAGCAGCGCGGCGGTGAACGCGGCCGGGTAGTGGCACTTGAGATAGGAGCTCGCGTAGACGAGATACGCGAAGGAGTAGGCGTGCGACTCGGGGAAGCCGTAGTTGGCGAAGGCGAGGAGCTTGCGGTGGATCGCCTCGGCGTCCTCCCCGGTGATGCCGTGGCGGGCCATCCCCGTGAAGAGCGCATCGGAGAGCTCGAGCATCTTCTGGGTGGAGCGCTTGGAGCCCATCGCGCGGCGCAGCTGGTCGGCCTGGGCGGGGGTGAAGTCGGCGACATCGACCACCATCTGCATCAGCTGCTCCTGGAACAGCGGGATCCCAAGGGTGCGGCCCAGGGACTTCTTCAGCGTCGGGTGGAGGAAGGTGACCGGCTCCTCCTTGTTGCGGCGGCGGATGTAGGGGTGCACTGACCCGCCCTGGATGGGGCCGGGCCGGATGAGCGCCACCTCGACGACGAGGTCGTAGAACTCGCGCGGCTTGAGCCGGGGCAGGGTGGAGATCTGGGCGCGGGACTCGACCTGGAACACGCCCACGCTGTCCCCGGTGCACAGCATGTCGTAGACGGCCGGGTCCTCCTGCGGGAGGGTGCGCAGCTCGAAGTGCTGGCCGTGATGCTCGGCGATGATCGTGAGCGCATGGTCGAGCGCGGTGAGCATTCCCAGGCCCAGCAGGTCGAACTTCACCAGGCCCGCGTCGGCGCAGTCGTCCTTGTCCCACTGGAGCACGGAGCGGTCCGCCATCGCCGCCCACTGCACCGGGCACACCTCGATCACGGGCCGGTCGGCGAGGACCATCCCGCCGGAGTGGATGCCGAGGTGGCGGGGCGCGTCCCGCAGCTGCTGGGCGAGCGCGACCACGTCCGCGGGGACATCGGCGTCTGCGAGGGAGGAGAAGGAGCGCTCGATCCGTTTGGCGAAGGCGTCCTGGGCGCCGGCGTCGTGGCCGAGCGCCCGGGCCGCATCGCGCACCGCGAGCTTCGCCCGGTAGGTGATCACATTGGCGACCTGCGCGGCGTTCTCCCGCCCGTAGCGCTCGTAGACGTGCTGGATCACCTCCTCGCGCCGGTCGGAGGCGATGTCGATGTCGATGTCCGGCGGGCCGTCCCGCTCGGGGGCGAGGAAGCGTTCGAACAGCAGGTAG
>DAHVRS010000241.1 GCA_027322375.1 Brachybacterium sp.
GGTACTCGCGGTAGCCCATCCAGTAGGCGGAGATGTTCCCGGCGTTGCCGACGGGCAGGATGTGGATGTCGGGGGCGCGGCCCAGCGCGTCCGCGATCTCGAAGGCGGCGGTCTTCTGCCCCTGCAGACGGTAGGGGTTCACGGAGTTGACCAGCTCGATCGGGTGCTCGGCGTTCAGCTTCCGCGCGATCTCGAGGCAGTCGTCGAAGTTGCCGTCGACCTGGATGAGCTTCGCGCCGTGCACGACGGCCTGGGCGAGCTTGCCGGCAGCGATCTTGCCCTGCGGCAGCAGCACCGCGCAGGTCATCCCGGCGGCGGTCGCGTAGGCGGCGGCGGAGGCGGAGGTGTTGCCGGTGGAGGCGCACACGACCGCGGAGGCGCCGTCGTTCTTCGCCTTCGTCATCGCTGAGACCATGCCGCGGTCCTTGAAGGAGCCGGTGGGGTTCATCCCCTCAACCTTGATGTGCACGTCCGCGCCGACCATCCGGGACAGGGCCGGGGCCGGGACGAGCGGGGTGCCGCCCTCCCCAAGGGTCAGGAGGGTGTCGGTCGGGGCGAACGGCAGGTGCTCGCGGTACTCGGCGAGGACGCCGCGCCACTGATGTGCCATAGGGGTCATGCTCCTTCGATGCGCAGGACGGAGTCGATGCTCAGCACCGTGGCGGTGGACGAGAACATGTCCAGCGACGCGGTCATCGCGGACTCCAGAGCGCGATGCGTGCTGATGCCGAGGTGGGCGCGGGCCGGCTCCCCGCCCTCGCCGTCCTGCGGCAGCAGCTCCTGGTGGATGGTGAGATCGAGATGCCGTAGCCCGAGAGGGTGCCGGCGACCTCGGCGAGCACGCCGGGCCGGTCCTGCACCGTGAGGGAGACGTAGAAGGCGCTGCGCAGCTCCTCGAGCGGGATCGACTCGAGCTCGGCGTAGCGGGACTCGCGCGGCCCCACCCCGCCGTGCACGCGGGCGCGCGCGGCGGAGACGAGGTCGCCGAGGACCGCGGAGGCGGTGGGTGCACCGCCGGCGCCCTGGCCGTAGAACATGAGGGAGCCTGCGGCCTCCGCCTCGATGAACACAGCGTTGTACGCCTCCGACACCGAGGCGAGCGGGTGCGAGTCGGGGATGAGTGCAGGGTAGACGCGGGCGGAGATCCGCTCGCCGTTCTCCTCCTCGATCCGCTCGACGATCGAGAGCAGCTTGATGGTGCGGCCCATGCGGGCGGCCGCGGCGATGTCCTGCGCGGTGACAGAGGTGATCCCCTCGCAGTGCACATCCGCGAGGCGCACGCGGGAGTGGAAGGCGAGAGAGGCGAGAATCGAGGCCTTGGCCGCCGCGTCGTGCCCCTCGATGTCCGCGGTCGGATCCGCCTCGGCGTAGCCGAGCTCCTGCGCGGTGGCGAGGGCGTCATCGAAGTCGGCGCCGGTGCGGGTCATCGCGTCGAGGATGAAGTTCGTGGTGCCGTTGACGATGCCCATGACGCGCTGGATGCGGTCACCGGCGAGAGACTCTCGCACCGGGCGCACCAGCGGGATCGCTCCGGCGACGGCCGCTTCGAAGTGCAGGTCCACGCCGTGCGCGTCGGCCGCCTCGTAGAGGGTCGCGCCGTCCTGGGCGAGCAGGGCCTTGTTGGCGGTGACGACGCTCGCGCCGTTCGCCATCGCCTCGAGCAGGAGGGAGCGGGCGGGCTCGATGCCGCCCATCACCTCGACCACGAGGTCCACGTCGCGCACCAGGGCGTGCGCGTCCTCGGTGAGGAGGCCCGCGGGGACGTGCTCGCCGCGGTCGCGGTCGAGGTCGCGCACGGACACGCCGACCACCTCGAGGCGGCCGCCGATTCGGTGCGCGAGGTCGTCGCCCTGATGGGACAGCAGGCGCAGCACCTCGGTGCCGACGGTCCCGGCGCCGAGCACGGCGACGCGGAGGACGGGCAGATCGGTGAGCGCGACGGTCTCCCGGGGTGCGGGGTGCTCCGGGTGGCCTGAAGGCTGCTGAGTCATGGGGGTGGAGGTCCTTCCACAAGGTCCGACAGGGACGATCTGGGGCGGTCGGGGGCGCGTTCGGGCACTGTATCCGAGGAGCGCACGGCCCTGTGACCGAGGATGAACGTTTGCGTCGGCGGCGTAGGCAGCGCCGACGGCGCGGTCGGCCGATATCGCATCAGCCGACCGCGAGTCAGCCGACGTCGAGGCCGAGCAGGTCCTCCTCGGTCTCGCGGCGGAGCAGAGTGCGGATCTCCCCGTCCTTCACGGCGACGACCGGGGGGCGCGGCACGTGGTTGTAGTTCGAGGCGAGGGAGTAGCAGTAGGCGCCGGTGACGGGCACGGAGATCAGGTCGCCGCGGCGCACGTCGGCCGGGAGGTATTCGTCCTTGACGACGATGTCGCCGCTCTCGCAGTGCTTGCCGACCACGCGCACCACCTCGGGGCGGGCGTCGGAGACGCGGCCGGTGAGGAGGCAGGAGTAGTCCGCGTCGTACAGGGCGGTGCGCACGTTGTCGCTCATGCCGCCGTCGACCGAGACGTACATGCGGTGGTGCGGGCCGCCGAGGCGGACGTCCTTCACCGTGCCCACGGAGTACAGGGTCTGCGTGGAGGGGCCGGCGATCGCGCGGCCCGGCTCGAAGGAGAGGTGCGGGATCTGGAGCTCGAGCTCGTGGCACTGCTTCTCCACGATCGTGGCGATGGAGTTCGCGAGCGCCTCGGGCGTGGCCGGGGTGTGCTGGGTGTTGTACATGACGCCGAAGCCGCCGCCCAGGTCGAGCGCGGTGATGGTGCGGCCGAGCTCCTCGCGGACCTTCGCGACGAGGTCCAGGACTCGGCGCGCCGCGACCTCGAAGCCACCGGTGTCGAAGATCTGGGAGCCGATGTGGGAGTGCAGGCCCAGCAGGTCGAGGTTCTGCGCATCCAGCACCCGCACCACGGCCTCGAAGGCGGTGCCGCCGGTGAGGGAGAGCCCGAACTTCTGGTCCTCGTGGGCGGTGGCGATGAACTCGTGGGTGTGCGCCTCCACGCCCGTGGTCACGCGGAGCATGACGGAGGCGCGCAGACCCAGCTCACCGGCGATCTCGTCGACGAGATCGATCTCATCGAGGGAGTCGATGACGAGGCGGCCCACCCCGGCCTCGAGGGCGCGGCGGATCTCGGAGACGGACTTGTTGTTGCCGTGCATCGCGATGCGGGCGGGTGGGAAGCCGGCGCTCAGCGCGACGGCCAGCTCGCCACCGGTGCACACGTCCAGGCCCAGGCCGTCCTCCTCGACCCAGCGGGCGACGGCGCCGCACAGGAACGCCTTGCCGGCGTAGTAGACGTCAGCCCCGGCGAGGGGGCGGA
>DAHVRS010000503.1 GCA_027322375.1 Brachybacterium sp.
CTTCGGCGGGAACCCGCTCGCGGCCGCCGCCGGTCTCGCCGTGCTCGGCACCCTGCGCGAGGACGATCTGCTCGCGCACGTCCGTGCCGTCGGCGTGCAGTTCCGGGCCGGCGTCATGGCGCTCGGCCACCCGCTGGTGGAGGAGGTGCGCGGCGCCGGGCTGCTGCTCGGCATCAGCCTGACCGCGCCGATCGCGATGCAGCTCGCGGCCGCGGCGCTCGAGGCGGGCTTCATCGTCAACGCGCCCGACTCCTCGACGCTGCGCCTCGCCCCGCCCCTGATCATCACCGCCGAGGAGCTCGCGACCTTCACCGCCGCGCTGCCCTCCCTGCTCGAGGCCGCCTCTCGCGCCGCGGCCGAAGGAGAGAACTGACATGCCCCGCCACTTCCTGCGCGACGACGACCTCAGCCCCGCCGAGCAGAAGGAGGTCCTCGCTCTCGCCCTCGAGCTCGCCGACGATCGTTTCGCCAAACGCCCGCTGGAGGGCCCGCGCACCGTCGCGATCCTCTTCGACAAGTCCTCGACCCGCACCCGTGTCTCCTTCGCGACCGGTGTCGCCGAGCTCGGCGGCAGCCCGCTCGTGATGGAGGCCGGCTCCAGCCAGCTCGGCCGCGGCGAGTCGATCACGGACACCACCGAGGTGCTCACCCGCATGGTCTCCGCGATCGTGTGGCGCACCTTCGGGCAGGAGCGGATCGAGGAGATGGCCGAGGCCGCGACCGTGCCCGTGGTCAACGCGCTGACCGATGAGTTCCACCCCTGCCAGATCCTCGCCGATCTGCAGACCATCGCCCAGCACACCGGCGGGCTCGCCGACGGCGATGCGGCGCTGGCGGGGCGCTCCCTCGCCTATCTCGGCGACGGCGCGAACAACATGGCCCACTCGTACCTGCTGGGCGGCGCGACCGCGGGCATGGACGTCCGGATCGCCGCGCCCGCGAGCCACCAGCCCGACCCGGCGATCGTGGCCCGCGCCGAGGAGATCGCCGCGCAGACCGGCGGTTCCGTGCTCCTCACCGAGGACCCGCGCGAGGCGGCCACGGGCACGACCGCCGTCCTCACCGACACCTGGGTCTCGATGGGACAGGAGGGCGAGGACGGCCGCGGCGAGGAGACCTTCGCCCCCTTCCAGGTCACCTCCGAGCTGATGGCGCTCTCCGGCGGGATCTTCCTGCACTGCCTGCCGGCCTACCGCGGCAAGGAGGTCACCGCTGAGGTGATCGACGGCCCCGCCTCCGTGGTGTGGGATGAGGCGGAGAACCGCCTCCACGCCCAGAAGGCGCTGCTGACCTGGCTGCTCGAGCATCCCGACGAGCGCACCGCCGCCCACGCCCGCCCGGTAGGGGAGCGCCGATGAGCGACCCCCGCCGCGCCCTCGCGCAGACGAAGACCTCCCGCCAGCAGCGGATCGTGCAGCTGCTGACCCACCAGGAGGTCTCCTCCCAGTCGCAGCTCGCGCAGCTGCTGACCTCGGAGGGCATCGAGGTCACCCAGGCCACCCTGTCCCGGGACCTCGTCGAGCTGCAGGCGGAGAAGGTGCGCGGCTCCGCCGGCAGCCTCGTCTACCGCCTCCCGCCCGAGGGCGGCGCGGCCCGGCCCGCCCCCCTCGAGAACGAGCTGCTCGAGGCGCGGCTGCCCCGCCTCGCCGAGGGCCTGCTGGTCTCCGCCGAGGCGAGCGGGAACCTCGTCGTGGTGCGCACCCCGCCCGGAGGTGCGCAGTATCTCGCCTCCGCGATGGACCGTTCGGTGATGCCGGACGTCCTCGGTACGATCGCCGGGGACGACACGGTGCTGCTGGTCGCCCGCGACCCCGCCGGTGGTGACCGGCTCGCCGAGCGCCTGCTGGACCTCGCCGAGGGCCGCCGCGAGCAGGCCCCGCCCCCGGCCCCCGCACCCGAACGACCCACCCCCTGACCACCGGCTCCGCCAGGAGCCGACCCCGACCCCGGGCCGCGCCACCGCGCCGCCCCTGCCACCTCCCAAGGAGCACCCCATGACAGAGAAGATCGTCCTCGCCTACTCCGGCGGCCTCGACACCTCGGTGGCCATCGGCTGGATCCACGACGCCACCGGCGCCGACGTCATCGCCTGCGCGGTCGACGTGGGCCAGGGCGGAGAGGACCTCGAGGTCATCCGCCAGCGCGCCCTGGACTGCGGCGCCGTCGAGGCCTACGTCGCCGACGCCCGCGACGAGTTCGCCAACGAGTACTGCATGCCCGCCCTCAAGGCGAACTCGCTGTACATGGACGCCTACCCGAACGTCTCGGCGATCTCCCGCCCCGTCATCACCAAGCACCTGGTGAAGGCCGCGAAGAAGTACGGCGCGACCACCGTCGCCCACGGCTGCACCGGCAAGGGCAACGATCAGGTCCGCTTCGAGGTCTCGATCACCTCGCTCGCCCCCGAGCTGAAGTGCATCGCCCCCGTCCGCGACCTCGCGCTCACCCGTGACAAGGCCATCGAGTACGCCGAGCGCAAGGGCCTGCCGATCGCGACCACGAAGCACAACCCCTTCTCGATCGACCAGAACGTGTGGGGCCGCGCCATCGAGACCGGCTTCCTCGAGGACATCTGGAACGAGCCCACCAAGGACGTCTTCAGCTACACCGACGACCCGGCCTTCCCGCCGGTCGCTGACGAGGTCATCATCTCCTTCGCGGAAGGCATCCCCGTCGCGATCGACGGCCGCAAGGTCACCCCGCTCGAGGCGATCCAGGAGCTCAACCGCCGCGCCGGGGCCCAGGGCATCGGCCGGATCGACATCGTCGAGGACCGCCTGGTGGGCATCAAGTCCCGCGAGGTGTACGAGGCGCCGGGCGCGATGACGCTGATCACCGCGCACCAGGAGCTGGAGCGCGTGACCCTCGAGCGCGAGCAGGCCCGCTTCAAGCGGCAGGTCTCCGACCGCTGGACCGACCTCGTCTATGACGGCCAGTGGTTCTCCCCGCTGAAGAAGTCCCTGGACGCCTTCCTCTCCGACACCCAGCGCTATGTCAGCGGCGACATCCGCCTGACCCTGCACGGCGGCCGCGCCAC
>DAHVRS010000507.1 GCA_027322375.1 Brachybacterium sp.
GCATCGCCCTGGTCACCGGCCTGAGCGCCGACGCCTATCGCGACGCCCGCGACACCGCCCTCGCCTACGGGCTGATCACCGGCAACGACCGCGACGGCTACGAGCTCGCCGCCGACGACGCCCGCCTCGAGCTCCTGGCGCAGCAGCTCGGTGCCAGCGAGGCCCGCGTGCGCCGCATCCACCAGCACCGCCGCGAGCGAGCTGCCTACTGGGCCAAGCTCGAGCAGCTCCGCCGCGAACGACCCTGGATCCGCGTCGTCCGCGATGTCGACGAGACCGACCCCGAGGTCGAGGAGACTCTCGCCCAGATGTACCTCGACTCTCTCGACGAGCCACCGGGGCAGGCCCGGGAAGCGGGCTAGCACCCCCTGCACTAGACGCACTCTCGCCACTACTTGCACTATATGCACTAGTGCAGTTAGAGTGCGGAGTGCTGATAGTGCACAGAGTGTATTTCCTCGACAGGAGGACCCATGCCCATCCCCACGCGCCTGGCGATCGATGGACTCTCCGTCCGCGCCTATGGCCGCCTCGACCTTCTCGAGGCCCGGCTGGTCCACATCCTCGGATCTCTGGACCCCACCCCTCACGGTGCACGCGTCGCCGAGCACGCTGCGCTGGCCGTTGTCGAGCACAGCGACAGCTGCGTGCTGCTGCACGACGGCCCCGGCATCCCCGGCGCCGCGCTCGATGCGCTCACCCTGAGCGCCCCCGACCGCGCAGTCGTCATCGCCCGGCGCGGCGTCACCCCATGGCACGAGACGCTCGCCTCGAGCGGGGCCCTGGTGCTCGAAGGACCCACCAGCCGCCTCCTCGCGCATCTCGCCGACGCGGCGCTCGTCATCGAGCAGGCGCACTCCGCCCTTCCCCACTCGCCACGCATCGCCTGCGTACCCGGTCCGATCCTGACCGCCGGCACCGCAGGCTCCAACGCGCTCCTGGTGCGGCCCGACGTCGAGATCGTCCCCGAGCTCGACCAGTGGGCGCGGCGCCTCCACTACACCGCGCAGCGGCCCCGTCAGTACAAGATCGCGGACTAGTCATCCCTTGAATGCACTAATCGCGGCACGCACACTACCTGCACTGTCGATGGTGCGTGCATCGCTCTCCACCTGCCCGTGCGTGCTGTGCACCGCCTGCACGGTTCGCACTAGTGCACACAGTGATATAACCTGTTTCCATCGAGAGGAGCCCCATGGCCGTCTACACCTGCGCCCTACCCAAGGGCGGGTCCACGAAGACCAGTACCGCAGCCGAGATCGCCCTCGCCCTGACGCGCCGCGGCTTCCGCGTCCTCGCCATCGACCTCGACCAGCAGGGCAACCTGTCCACCCGCCTGGGGATCACCCCGGAGACGCCCATCGAAGCGACCGCCGCCGAGGTGCTGGATGCCTCCGCCACCCTGCGGGAAGCGGCCGAGCCCGCGCCGACTGCGCAGGGCGTCGACGTGATCGTCGGAGCCCACGACCTGACCGCCCTCGAGGAACAGCCGCCGCCGGACCTGGTCACCAGCCTGCGCGACATGCTGCCGACGGTGGGGGACCGGAGATCGG
>DAHVRS010000510.1 GCA_027322375.1 Brachybacterium sp.
TCGGCGGCGAGCGCCTCCTGCAGAGCGAGACCGTCGGCCTGGTTGAGCATCACGACCGGCACGGTGACACCGGACCCCTCGACCGTCGGGTTCACGAGACCCGGCGCGTTGTTGTAGAGGATGACGGCGTCGTAGCCAGCCGCCTCACCGTTCGCGGCCTTGTCGGCGAAGCCGCACACGCCGCGCTCGATGAGGATCGCCTGGCCGGGCCCTGTCGCGGCAGGGATGTCCCCGGCGGTGCAGCCCTGCGCCGCGGCGGTGCCCGGCGCCCCGGCGCTCACGAGCGCGAGTTTGCCGCTGGTGGGTGCCGGGACGGAGCCGGCCGCGACAGCGTAGGCACGATCGGCGCCAGCGGCCGTGCCATACGGGGAGCGGTAGTGGGTGCTGTCCACGGAGGCGACGGTGATGGCGCTCGAGGCGATGCCGGGGGCGCCGCTGGAGAAGGTCCCGCCCGTGCCCTCGTTGCCGGCGGAGATCACGACGGTCACGCCGCGGTCCGTCATGGCGTCGACCATCTGCGCGGTCGGGTAGTCCTGCCAGGTCATGTACGAGGCGCCGAGGGACATGTTGACCACGTCCGCGTCCGCGTCCATCGCGAGCTCCATCGCCTCGAGGATCACCTCGGTGCTCGAGCTGCCCTCGCAGCCGAACACGCGGTACGAGAGGAGATCCACCTTCGGGGCCACGCCGAGCACTTCGCCGTCGGCGCCGATGATGCCGGCGACGTGGGTGCCGTGGCCGCCGCAGTCGTCGGGGTAGGCGTCCGGTTTCGGGGCCTCGCCGGTGCGGGAGTCGTAGTCATCGCCCACGAGGTCCGTGCCGCCCACCACGCGATCGCTGGGGAAGTCCAGCGTCTCGTCGTTGACGCCGGAGCCGCCGAGGTCGGGGTTGTTGTAGTCGATGCCGGAGTCGATCACCGCAACGGTGACGCCCTCGCCGGTGAGGCCGTCGACCTGCTGGACCTGGTCCACGCCGGTCATGGCGTTGCCGAAGACGTCCTCGGGCTCGGCGTCGACCGGATCGGGCGCGGCCACCTCGAGCACCGGGTACACGGCTTTGACGCCCTGGACGCCGCGGAGCTTCTCCACGTCCGCATCGTCCATCGTCACCGACATGCCGTTCCAGCCCTTGACGAACGTCGCCTGGACGTCCATCGGGATGGACTCGGCCTTCGCGCGCTGGACGACCTTGTCCTGCGCTTTGCCGTTGGCCGCACCGTTGCCGCCGCGGAGGGTGGGGGCACCCTCGACCTCGACTAGCCAGCGACCCGGGATCGCGTCCTCGGGGACGGTCAGCTCATCGCCGTGGGAGGGGACGTCCACGCCGAGCTCGGAAGCGGTGCCGAGCAGCTCGGGACCGTCGTCACCGCCGTCGGCGAGGGCAGGGGCGCCGCCGAGCAGCCCAGCGACGAGCGCCGCACCGGCGGTCGCCGCGAGCGCTCCACGGGCTCGTGGCAGATCTGATCGTGAAAGGGGCATCATCGCCATCCTTCTGGGAGGGGAAAAAGCGATGCACGTGCGGGGTCGCGCCCGGGGAGAGCCGGTGCGCATCGCCGCCAACATTCGATCATGTGAGCGAGCTCACCGGAGCGGATTGCCGGAAGCGCCGGACATCGTGACCTGTTGGTGACCGACCGGGACCATCAGGTGCCGCGCCGACGGCCGATACCCTTCCGACTGTGGAGCAGGCCCCTCTCGACACCCCCGAGCACGTCCCCGAGCGCGCCCCTGCGGGCGCTCGCGGGGGCGCCTCCGTGGACGCTCCAGCTCCGCATGCCGTCACCGTCCCGGGCCGAGGCCCGGTCCGGCAGATCGTGCCCGCCCTCCTCGCCGCGCTCGCGACCGCCGCCTACGGACTGCTGGGCCATCAGCAGCTGCGCAGCCTCTCCGCCCAGTCCTGGGACCTGGGGATCTTCACCCAGCTGCTGCGCGCCTACGGGGAGCTGCGCGCTCCGATCGTCCCGATCAAGGGCGATGAGGTGAACCTGCTGGGCGATCACTTCCATCCGCTGCTCGCCCTGCTCGCCCCGGTGTGGTGGGTGTGGCCCTCCCCCGAGGCGCTGCTGTGGACGCAGGCGCTGATGTTCGGGCTGTCCGCTCTGCCGCTCACGCGCCTCGCGATCGACCGACTGGGGCCTTGGCTCGGGAGCCTCGCCGGCACAGGCTACGTGTTCTCCTTCGGGCTGCATTCCGCGGCCGCGGTGCAGTTCCACGAGATCGCACTCGCGGTGCCGCTGCTGGCCGCCTCGCTCACCGCGCTGCTGCGCGGGCGCGTGCGGGCCGCGGCGCTATGGGCAGTGCCGCTGGTGTTCGTGAAGGAGGACCTGGGGCTCACCGTCGCGCTGCTCGGGGTGCTGATCGCGCTGCGGCATCGGGAGCGGGTCCGCACGGGCTGGGCACTCGCAGGCTGGGGTGCGGTCTGGTTCGTGGCCGCGACCTTCGTGATCCTGCCGCTGCTGAACACGGCCGGGCAGTACGACTACACCGACAACCTCGGCTCCCCGCTCGAGGTGCTGTGGCCGCCGGTGAAGTGGCTGACGGTGCTGATGCTCCTCGCCACGGCGGGGATCCTCGGCGCGCGCTCGCCGCTGATCTGGCTTATGGCGCCCACGCTCGCCTGGCGGTTCACCGGGACGGTGGAGTTCTACTGGGACTGGTACTGGCACTACAACGCGGTGCTCATGCCGATCGCGCTCGCGGCGCTGCTGGACGCGCTCGGAGATCCGCGCACTGGCCGCGCCGCGCCGTGGTGGCGGAATCCCGCCTCTCCCCCGCGCCGGACCCGGCCGGGACCTCTTGTGCGCACGGTCGCCGTCGCGATCTCGCTCGCGGCGACGCTCGCGCTGGGTCCCGCGATGCCGGTGCTGGATGTGCTGCGCCCGTCGCAGTGGGAGCCGACGTGGCGGCTCGCCGCGGCCGACGCCGCCCTCGAGGCGGTGCCGGATGATGCGGTCCTCGCCACCGACATCACGCTCATGGCGCAGGCGGTCCCCGACCATGACGTGCAGTGGCTCCACGGCCCCAACACCCGGATCCCCGGCTGCGTGCTCGTGGACCGCTTCGCCTTCTCCTGGAGCGGGAGCCCGCCGCCGGATCCGCGGGTCTGGGCGGAGCAGGAGTGGAAGACCGCCTATGTGACGGTGCAGGACGAGGACGGGTTCACCGTGGTGTGCCGGCCATAGGACGCTCTTCGACTCAGGCTCCGCACCCGGCGCAGTGAGCGGAGGTGCCGTCGGGCGAGGACGAGCCTCACGGGGTGGAGCCGGAGGCTCCGTCGGCGCCCTGTCCCTCAGGCGGGGACGGCGACGCAGAGCCGTCGCCCTCGGACGGGGTCGGGGACGTGGTCGAGCCGTCGCCGCCCTCCCCGGTCGAGCCACCGGTGTCCGGGGTGCTGTTCCCCTCCCCGTCCGGGGTGCCGCCCTCGGTCGGCTCGCCGGTGCCGGTGCCGTCTCCGGGCGTCGGACCGGAGGTGGAGGGGTCGGAGCCGGTGGAGGAGCCGGAGCCGTCGCTCGTGCCATCCGTGGTCGAACCACCTGTGCTGGAACCGCCGGTGGAGGAGCCTCCCGAGCGGGACCCGCCGGACGTCGAGCCGCCGGAGCTGGTGCCGGTGCGGCCTCCACTGCTCGACGAGCCGGCGGTCGAGGACCCGGAGCTACGAGGCGGACGACTGCCGGCGCTCGTCCCCGAGTTCGACGAGCTGCCTGAGCGGGCCGAGGTGCCGGTGTCCGAGGACTCCTCGGCCTGCACGATCTCCGCTTCGGTGCTCTCCTCCTCCGCGGGGGCGGTCTCCTCCTCGGGCTCCTCCGCCGGAGAGGTCGCGACCGCCGGCACCGACGTCTCGCCGCCGCCGTCCGAGGGGTCCGGGGCGGCTGCCTCCTGGGTCTCGGGCGCGGCCGTCTCGGTCGCGGTCTCCGTCGGCGTGGCCGGAGTGGGAGCCTCCGGGCGCGCGGTCGGAGCAGGGGCGGCGTCCTCGCCATGCAGAGCGGAGAGCGGGCCCATGCCAGCGGCGCCGAGACCGGTCACCGCGCCGAGGCCCAGCACTCCTGCGGCGGCGACGAGCGCCAGCAACGGTCGGCGGGTGCGCAGCGGCACGCTGCTCCTGATCCCTGCGGCTCGTCGTCGTCCCGACCCTGCCCGCATCGGCGGTTCCTCCTGGTGAGTCCTGTCCCGAGGGACATCGCGCCCTCGGGGACAGAGTACGTCCGGGCCGACGGCGCTCGACAAGCGTCCACGACCGCAGCCCCTCGCAGCTCACACAGGGGCCGACGGGGAACTGATGGGCCAGCCGGGCTCGGCGGGTTCGGCGGGTTCGGCGGCGGGTCAGACAGGGTCTGCCCGCTCCCCCGCACCGCCGCGGCCGCGGCCCGCCCTGCCGGTCGCCGCCCGGCCGCGCGCGAGCCGTGCCCGCTCAGCACGCGCGGACTCGAGCCGCAGCCGCCATGGGGACCAGCGCTCGGCGGCCAGGGCGATCTGCAGCCCGCGCGAGAGAGCGATATCGGTGGGCGAGGCGGGCAGTGCGGTGAGCGCCTCCGCATGCTCGGGCAGGCGATGCCCGGCACCGCAGGCGCTCCACCGGGCAGCGACCTGCAGGATCCGTCCGCGCGTGTCCAGGAGCGAATGCCGGGCGCCGGGGATCTCCAGCAGCTGCGCGCCGGGGATCCGCGCGGCGAGCGCGCGGGCGATTTCAGGCGGGGAGACGAGGTCCTGGGTGCCGGTGAGCACGAGGGTGGGCGCGGTGATCGTCGGGGCGAGGGCGTGGAGATCGAAGGGCTCGCCGCGGAAGCACGGGACGGCGCGGGCCCGCTTGCCCGCCTGCCGCAGCGGGTCCAGGGGGCCGCCGTCGGCGTGAGAGCCGCTGCCCAGCTCGGTGTGGAGGATCCGGGAGGCGAGGTCGTGCTCGATGACGTACGGGGTGGACTGCAGCCAGGCCTGGTTCAGGACCTGGCGGACGCTGGTCCAGGCGAGGTTGCCGCGCCCCACCGCGAGCAGGTCCACGAGGTCCCGCACCGCCTGGGGCCCGCCGTGCTCGTGGACGGCGAGGATCACCATGCCGGAGCGCTCCGCGTCGAACGTCCCCTCCGCAGCGAGGCGGCGCAGGGTCCGGGCCGTGGTCGAGGTCGACGGTTCCGTGCCGTCCCAGTACAGGGGGCGCAGGGCACGCTGCGCGATCGCTTCATCCCCGGCGCTGGTCAGCGGCGAGTCCAGGACCAGGGAGTGCACCCGCTCCGGGTGCAGCGCGGCGAGGGCCTGGGCGAGATAGGCGCCGTAGCCGGTGCCCACCACGGCGGCGCGCGGCACCCGGGCGTGGTCGAGGACGGCGATGTGGTCGTCGAGCACCTCGCGCAGGGCGATCGTCTCGGCGGGCAGGTCGTGCCCCTCGGAGTCCAGGCGGGAGAGCCCCACGCCACGGTGCTCCATCATGAGCACGTCGAGGCCGCGGGAGGCGAGGCTGCGGCGCATCACGTCGTAGGGGATGACCGAGGCGCGTGCGGGACCGTCGGGGATGAGCAGCACGGGCGCCTGCGGCGTCGCGATACCGGGAGGGACGAGTGCTCGCCCGTTCTGCCGCACCGGGTGGGCGCGGCGGGGCACAGTACGGGCGTAGCGCAGCGGGAACAGCCGCGGATCCTCGGCGGAGAACTCGCGGTAGACCGTCATGAGGTCATTGCGCAGCTGCAGGAGATCATCCTGGGCTGCGCGGTCGAACAGGTCGGCGGCGCGGGAGCGGCGGCCCGCGCCGGGCAGGGCGGGGACGCTCACCGGTACCGGCCCTGCCCCGCCCCCGCCGTGGCCAGCGCCAGGAGCTCGCCGATCACGACACCGCCCCGAGGGTGTGCCACAGGAAGGTGTACATGAGCGCGTTCATGCGCGCGGCCTGCTCGTTCGTGGCTGCACCGCCGTGCCCGCCCTCGATGTTCTCCCAGGAGCGCACGTCGGCGCCGAGCGATTCGAGCGCGGCGGTGAACTTCCGGGCGTGTCCGGGGTGGACCCGGTCATCGCGGGTGGAGGTGAGGACGAAGGCGGGCGGGTACTGGACCCCCTCGGCGAGCAGGTGGTACGGGCTGAAGGTGCGCACGAACTCCCAGTCCTCGGTGTCCGGGTCGCCGTACTCCGCCATCCACGACGCACCAGCCAGCAGGTGGCTGTAGCGCTTCATGTCCAGCAGCGGCACCTGGATCACCACGGCCCCGAACAGCTCCGGATAGCTGGTGAGCATGTTGCCGGTGAGCAGGCCGCCGTTGGAGCCGCCGCGCACCGCGAGGCGGGCCTTGTCGGTGACGCCCCGCTCGATGAGGTCCTCGGCGACGGCCGCGAAGTCCTCGTAGGCGCGGTGGCGGTTCTCCTTGAGCGCGGCCTGGTGCCAGCGCGGCCCGTACTCGCCGCCGCCGCGGATGTTCGCGAGCACGTAGGTGCCGCCCCGCTCGAGCCAGGCCTTGCCCACCGCGCCCAGGTAGGCGGGGGTCAGGGAGATCTCGAAGCCGCCGTAGCCGTACAGCAGGGTGGGGCGCGGCCCGGCATCGCCGTCCACCGCATCGGCCCGGGTGATCTCGAAGTAGGGCACGCGGGTGCCGTCGGCGCTCGTGGTGAAGTGCTGGCTGACGTCCAGGCCGCTCGCGTCGAAGCGGGCCGGGGCCTGCTTGATCACCTCGAGCTCGGTGGCCTCACCGCCGCCCGCGACCTCGGCGAGGTCGCCCAGCATGAGCGTGGTGGGGGTGATGAAGCCGGTGACCGTCACCCACACCTCATCACTCTCCTCGGCGTCCACGGCGGCGACGTCGATCGCGCCCTCGAGCTCGGGGTAGAGATCGCGCCGCACCCAGTGCCCGTCGGCGTCGCGGGTGTGGACCTCGAGGCGGTGCTGGACGTCCTCGAGGATCGTCAGGACCACGGCGGTGCGGGTGATGGTCATGTCCTCGAGCGAGGTCGAGTCGGTGGGCTCGAAGAGCATGTGCAGCGTGGGCTCGCCCGCCTGGAACGCGGCGAAGTCGCCGACCACGAGGGAGCCGGCCGGATAGATGTCCTCCCCCACCTGCCAGTCGGTGCGGGGCGAGAAGATCCCGAGGTCGCGGTGCGCGGTCGCCTCGAGGTCGCGCGGCACGTCCACTGCGGTGAGGACGGGCGGGGTCTGGCTTCGATCCACGACGTGCACGGTCTGGTCGTAGAAGGCGTGGGCCTCGATGATCCAGTCCCGCTCCCAGCCGGGAGTGCTGTCGTGGGCGGCGAAGACGGCCATGTCGGTGGCGGCCACCTCGTGGACGAGCTCCGCCTCGTGAAGCGGGGTGCCGCGCCGCCAGATCCGGGCCTGGCGGGCGTAGCCGGAGGAGGTCATGGTGTCCTCGCCGAAGTCGGTGCAGACCCATACGGTGTCCTCGTCGATCCAGGACAGGGAGCCCTTCGCCTCGGGGCGCACGAAGCCGCCCTCGGACTCCGGGACGAAGGTGAGGGTCTCGAGGTCGAACTCGCGCGTCACGTCCGCGTCGGAGCCGCCGCGGGACAGGGCGATCAGGGCGCGCCGGTAGGGCTCGCCCTCGGCCGCGCCGACGGGGCGGAGCAGGCGCGCGCCGTGCCACACCCAGTTCTCGCCCTCGGCCTCGTTCAGGGCGTCCACGTCCAGCAGCACCTCCCACTCGGGCTCCTCCGTGCGATAGGAGTCCAGGGTCGTGCGGCGCCACAGGCCGCGCTCGTGCTCGGCGTCGGTCCACAGGTTGTAGAGGTGCTTCCCGCGCTTGGTGACGCCGGGGATGCGGTCCTTCGCGTCCAGGATCTCGAGGATCTCGCGCTGCAGCGTCGCGGCGAGTCCCTCCCCGCCCTGGCCGGTAGCGCCTGCAGCGGGATCCGCGACGGCGTCGAGCTCGGTCTCCGCGGCGGCATTGCGCTCGCGCACCCAGTCCAGGGCCTTCTCGCCGGTGACGTCCTCGAGCCAGGCGTGCGGGTCGGTGGTGCCGTCAGCGGCGGGCAGCTGCGGGGTGGGGGTCATCGGCTCTCCTGTTCGGTGGTGGTGAAGTCGGTGAGGGTGCGCTTCCAAGCGCTCTTCCAGGCCTCCCGCTCCTCGGCGGAGGCGAGGGACTTGTGGTCGATGCCGAGGGTGCTGCGCCCCTCGTCCTTGGCGGTGATGTGCACGGAGACTCGGCTGCCGTCCACGCCGGCGGCGCGCCAGTAACGCCACTTCGGGGTGTCGGAAAGAGTCGGCGCCTTCAGACCCAGCTCCCCGCGGCGGGCATCGGTCATGAACGCGTGCCAGCGGTCACGGACTGCGTCCGGGTCTCCGGGCACGGTGCGGGAAGCGGAGGCGGAGAACGTCCCCTCGCAGCTCTGGCCCACTACGCGGCGGCCGATCACCTGCTCGTAGGCGACGGTCACGCCCTGCGCCCACCAGTCCTCGATATCCCAGCGCTCCACGAGGAGGCGGGCCAGGGAGGTGTGGTCGAGGTCGCGGCCGCCGGCCCCGTCCAAACGCTCCACCCAGGTGGTCAGCGGGGTCCCGGTCCCGGAGAGGATCCGGGTGGCATGTGGATGCGTGCCGGGCGACGTCGATGCACTCATGAGTCCAGCCTACGGGGGCGCGCCGGGCGAGGTCCGCCGCTCGGCGAGGTCCGTGGTGGGCGTGGAAGACTGGCCGTATGCGTCGTCGTCATCTCCTGGCCCTCACCCCCGCCGCCGCGCTCGCC
>DAHVRS010000511.1 GCA_027322375.1 Brachybacterium sp.
GATCTGCATCGCGAAGAGGCCGCCGAAGAACATGAGCTCGCTCGAGAGCCACACGAGCGTGCCGATCTGCGTCGGGTTCGGGCGGCCCACCGCTGGGGCCGCAGCGGGGGAAGGGCGCTCAGTCAGGGTCGCAGTAGTCACGTCACCATTATGTCGTGGGGTCAGAATCGGTGTGCCTGTCCACGACGAACCGGCACAACGCGGGGCCTGCGCCCCGGGCGGACCGGGCCAGCATATCGCTCCTGACGCCGCGTCACGAACCGGGACACGCTTCGATCCGCCCAGGTGATCGCCATCGTGCGCGGTCGTGACCGTTCCGTGATCCGGACCGTGATCAGGTCGACGGGCCCCTCGTGGTGGATGCGATGATCGGGGGTATGAGTGCGACGACCCCCACCTGGTCCCGGATCACCTCCTCCCTGGTGCGCGGCGAGGACCTGGACCCCGCCGCAGCGGGCTGGGCGATGGACGAGGTGATGGCCGGGGCCGCGACCCCCGTGCAGCTGGCCGGCTTCCTCGTGGCCATGCAGGCCAAGGGCGTGACCAGCGGCGAGCTCGAAGCGCTGGCCGATTCGATGCTGTCCCACGCCCGCCCCGTGGACGCGCCGCGCCATGCGGTGGACATCGTCGGCACCGGCGGCGATCTCGCGCAGACGGTGAACATCTCGACCATGGCCTCGATCGTCATCGCGTCCACGGGCCGCACCGTCGTCAAGCACGGCAACCGCGCCTCGACCTCGAAGTCCGGCTCAGCCGACGTGCTCGAAGCGCTCGGGGTGCGACTGGACCTCCCGGTCCCCGTCGTCGAGCACCTCGTGGAGGAGATCGGGATGACCTTCCTCTTCGCGGTCCTCTTCCATCCCTCGATGAAGCACGCCGGTGAAGCACGGCGCGGCCTCGGGATCCCGACGGTCATGAACCTGCTCGGACCGATCACGAACCCTGCCCGCCCGCTCGCGAGCGCCGTCGGCGTCGCCGATGCGTCGATCGCGCCGACGGTCGCGGGCGTCTTCGCCTCGCGGGGGACGAGCGCGCTCGTGTTCTGCGGTCAGGACGGGCTGGACGAGCTCACGGTCAGCGCACCCTCCGACGTGTGGGAGGTGCGCGGGGGCGAGGTGCGCACCCTCACCCTGGACCCAGTCGCCCTGCTGGACGTGCCTCGCGCGGGGCATGACGCGCTGCGCGGCGGGACGGCGGAGGAGAACGCGGCGGTGGCCCGTGATCTGTTCGCCGGGGAGCGGGCGGGACGGATGGGCCCGGTCCGCGATGCCGTGCTGCTGAACGCCGCGGCCGGAGTCGTCGCGCACGATGGGATCGGAGCCGCGCCCGATGAGGGCTTCGAGGACCGCTTCGTCGCGGCATTCGCGGAGGTCACCGAGTCGCTGGATTCCGGGCGCCCCGCGCAGCTCGTGGAGCGCTGGGCGGCCGCCTCGCAGGAGGCGCAGCACAAGCTCGACTGAGCCCGGCAGGGACTTCGCGAGCTCGAGCGCGTTGCGACTCCGCGCCTGCTGGTGAGCTGTCCGCGCTGCGGAGGCTGGCGCACTCGGCGCCCGACCCTTCGGCTCAGCCGTCGATGCCGAGGTCGAAGGCGGCCTCGAGATCCTGCTTCGAATACGTCTTGAATGCGATGTTCGTGGTGGTGTCCAGCACGCCCTCGACGCGGCTCAGCGCGCCGGCGATCACCTCGGCGAGCTCCTCATGAGCGCGCACCCGTGCCACCGCGATGAGGTCCACGTCGCCGGTGACGGAGTAGACCTGCTCGATCCCGGGAATGTCCACGATCTCCTGAGCGACCTCGGGGATCCGGCTGGGCTCGACGACGATCGAGACGATGGCGGTGATCATGGGTTCTCCTTCGACGGGGCGACGGGCGCGCCGGGGACGCGCCGAGCGGGCCTTCTGCCTCGAGCCTATTCCCCTGCGGCGCTCGCGGTGCGCGCGAAGCGCCGAGCGAGATGCTCCGTCTCGAACCGGGCCCGCGCGGGCATCTGCCAGGTCCCCTCGACGAGGACCGTCCGCACCCCCTCGCCCTCGAGCCAGGACAGCAGGATCTCCGCTTCCTGGTGATAACCCTGGCAGAGCGGCGCAGCGAGCTCTGCCTCGCCGAGGCCGGTGAGCGCGAGGGAGCGCGCGAAGGGCAGAGGATCCTTGCCCGCCGCGACGAGCGTGGTGCCGGAGAAGCGACCGTGACGCACGGCGAGCAGCTCCCAGCCGCGCCCTCCGATGACCGCCTCGGCGCTGGGGCGTGCGCACACCAGCAGTGGCACGGCAGCGAGGGCGCGGAGCCGGGCAGCGCGCCTCGCGGCAGTGAGGAAGGTCTCGGCCAGGCGGCGCAGTGACTCCGCCTCCTCGTAGCGGCCCGCGGCGACCTGCGTGCGCATCCGGGTGGCGACGTGGTCAAGCACCTCGGCGGGATCCTCGAGCATCGCGCGACGCACCCGGGCCCGGTGTCCCGCCTCAGGCAGCGTCCCTGTGCGGCCAGCGGAGGTGAGCGAGGCGCCGCGGCCCAGCACCGCATCGGTCAGTAGACCGCGCAGCGGCTCGGCATCCCGGCGAGTGGCGAGCGGGCCGATCTGGGCGGAGCCGTCGGTCTCGTCCCGGACCAGACGTGCCGCGCGAAGCCCCTCAGTCCCGGTGCCGAGGCGGAGCCAGTGCGCCTTCTCGGGGCGCAGACCGTGCCGGTTCGACGGTGGCTGCTCCGCGGCGATGATCCGCAGCTCCCGCACCGCCGCCTCGGTGGGCGTGGCGCATTCGAGGATCCCGATCGACTCCGCGCGCGGCAGCATGTCCAGCACCTTTGCGCGGGTCTCCGCAGCGGTGAAGTAGGTGCGGACGCGGGAGCGCAGGTCGCGGGAGGTCCCCACGTACAGGGACCGCCCCTCCGCATCGAGGAAGCGATACACGCCCGGGACGGAGGGGACGTCCGCGGCGAGATGCTTCTTGCGCAGCTGGACCGGTTTCGCCTTGCGGTGCGCGCCGCTGAGGTCCTCGAGAGTCGAGGCACCGGCCGGGCCGAGCCGCTCGATGATCGCGTGGAGCACGTCGACGGTGGCGCGTGCGTCGGACAGCGCACGGTGATCGGGAGTGACGGCGGCGCCCACATGCCGCGCGAGGGTGCCCAGCTTGTGATCGCGCACCTCATCGCGGCGGAACACGGTCCGGGCCAGCGCGAGGGTGTCGAGCACGGTGGGCCGCGGCCACTCGAGCTCGCAGACCGCGGCATGGGCGCTGAGGAAGGAGACGTCGAAACGGGCGTTATGTGCCACGAGCGCCGCGGGACCCACGAAGTCCAGGAACATCGGCAACACCGTCCGGATCGTCGGCGCGCCGGAGACCAGGGCATCGGTGATCCCGGTGAGGGAGGCGATGAAGGCGGGGATCGGCCGTTCGGGATCCACGAAGGTGCGGAACTCGCCGAGCACCTC
>DAHVRS010000517.1 GCA_027322375.1 Brachybacterium sp.
TGCAGCGCGCGCATCGCCTCGTCCCAGGCCTGGCGGATCCGGTTGCCCTGGGAGGCGGGCTCGGCCTGGTGCTGAGCGCCCTCGAAGGGCACGTCGGGGATCGCACGCAGCGGCGGGATCCGCACCGTGATCGCGGTGACCGCGAAGGTGACCACGAGGGTGAGCAGGAAGTACAGCGTCCAGTGCTCCATGATCCCGAGAGTGGACGCGACGATCACCATGAACGTCGCCGAGACGGTCGAGAAGCCGGTCGCGATGATCGCGGCCTCCTTGCCGGTGTACCGGCCCTCGCGGTAGACGCGGTCGGTGATCAGCAGGGCGAGGGAGTAGGAGCCGACGAAGGAGGCGACGGCGTCGACCGCGGCGCGACCGGGCACCTTCCACAGCGGGCGCATGATCGGCTGGACGAGCACGCCGATGAACTCCATCAGCCCGTAGTTGATCAGCAGGGCGAGGAACACGGCACCGACGGGGACGATGAGGCCCACGGGGATGCCGAGCTTCTCCCACAGGAAGGGGCCGATGTCGGGGTTGCCGAGCGGGCCGGGGTAGTAGCCGAGCGCCGCGCACACGGCCACGGCGAGGCCGATGACGTTCGCGAACGCGAACGCGGTGCGCAGGGCGCCGTTGCGCCACGAGCCGGTGAGGAACGGCCGCACGGTCCCGAGCAGCACGAGCGCTACCACCGCCCACGGCACGGCGGGGCCGAGGATCGTGCGCACGAGGGTCAGCGCGTGGTCGACGAGGATCGTGGACTTCCCGCCGATCTCGACGGAGACGAAGAACATCGCCAGGCCGATCGCGCTGTAGAGGAAGAAGCGCCAGCGGTGCGGCGGGACGGCGCGCTCGGTGCCGTCCACGCAGGTCACGGAGCGGGCGCGGTCGGCGGCGGAGCGGTCGAAGAACGGCCGCTCCCCAGGGCGAGAGCTGCCGGTGGCACCTGAGGGGTCATTCACTGCATCGGACGAGGTCATCATCGAGGTCGCCCTTTCGAGAGGTGAGGAGGGGGGGGCGCCGCTCAGGGGTGAGCGGGCGCGGGACGGGTCAGGCGAGCACCTCCCCGCGGCGCCGGACCTGGTGGGTCATCGGCATGCCGGGGCGGTAGGCGAGGTGGATCGCGGCGGGCGCGTCGAGCACGTGCAGGTCGGCGCGGGCGCCCACGCCGAGATGCCCGACGTCGCTGCGGCGCAGTGCGAGGGCGCCGCCGCGGGTCGCGGCGTGCAGGGCCTCGGCGAGGCTGAGGTGCATCTGCAGCACGGCGGTCGCGACGCAGAAGCTCATGGCGCTCGTGTAGCTCGTGCCGGGGTTGCAGTTCGAGGTATCGCGAGCGCCGCGCCCGCATCCCGCAGCGCCCGGGCCGGGGCGAGCAGGGCACGGGTGGAGAGGTCGCAGGCGGGCAGCACGGTCGCGACCGTCGGCCCCGCATCGACGGCGAGGAGGCCGGGAACGTCCCCGTCCGCGACAGGCTTCGTCGCGGTCGCGGCGAGCGCCTCGATGTCCTCCTCCGCCATGTGGTTGAGGTGGTCGACGCTCGCCGCCCCCAGCTCCGTGGCGAGGGTGACGCCGCCGCTGCGGCCCAGCTGGTTGCCATGGACCCGCAGGCCGAGGCCCGCCGCGGCGCCGGCGCGCAGCACCTGCGCGGACTGCGCCGGGTCGAAGGCGCCCTCCTCGCAGAACACGTCGATCCAGCGCACGTGCGGAGCGACCGCGGCGAGCATCTCGCCGGCGACCAGGTCCACGTACGCCTCCGCGCCCGGCCGGCCGTACTGACCGTCGAACTCGGAGGGGACGAGATGGGCGCCGAGGAAGGTGACCTCGTCGATCTCCCCGTCGGCCGCGAGAGCGGCGAGCAGGCGCGCGGCCCGGGCCTCGTCGGCGACGGTGAGGCCGTAGCCGGTCTTCGTCTCCATCGTGGTGGTGCCGCCCGCGGCGGCTTCCGCGAGCCGCGCACGGACGAGGCCCCGCAGGCGCTCATCGGAGGCCTCCCGGGTCGCGGAGGTGGTGACGCCGATGCCGCCGGCGGCATAGGCCTGCCCGGCCATGCGCGCCTCGAACTCGGCGGCACGGTCACCGTCGAAGACCAGGTGGGAGTGGGAATCGACCCAGCCCGGCAGGACGGCCCGGCCGCCGAGGTCCTCCCGCGCATCCGCGACGGGAGCCTCGGCGGCGGGGCCGGTCCAGGCGATGCGGCCGTCCTCGATCACGAGTGCGGCGTCCTTCAGCACCTGCTCGGCGGTGACCTCGCCGGGGCGGGCGGGGTCATCGAGCGCCGGATCGAGGGTCCAGAGCTCGGAGATGCCGGTGAGCAGGGTCGAGGTCGGGGCGGCCATCAGAGTGCTCCTCAGTCGCGACGGACGGGGGTCATCGGGATGCGGACGCCGCGCTCGTGGGCGACGTCGTCGGCGCGCGAGTAGCCGGCGTCCACGTGCCGGATCACGCCCATGGCGGGGTCGTTGGTGAGCAGGCGCTCGAGCTTCTGGCGGGCGAGCTCGGTGCCGTCGGCGACGCCGACCTGGCCGGCGTGGATCGAGCGGCCGATGCCCACGCCGCCGCCGTGGTGGATCGAGACCCAGGTGGCGCCGGAGCTGGTGGCGGTCAGGGCGTTCAGCAGCGGCCAGTCGGCGATCGCGTCGGAGCCGTCGAGCATCGCCTCGGTCTCCCGGTAGGGGGAGGCGACGGAGCCGGAGTCGAGGTGGTCGCGGCCGATCACGATCGGGGCCTTGACCTTCCCGTCGCGGACCAGGTCGTTGAAGAGTATCCCGGCCTTGTGCCGCTCGCCGTAGCCGAGCCAGCAGATGCGGGCGGGCAGGCCCTCGAATTCGACGTGCTCACCGGCCGCATCCAGCCAGCGGTGCAGGTGCTCGTTCTCGGGGAAGAGCTCCTTGAGCGCGGCGTCGGTGACGGCGATGTCCTCGGGGTCGCCGGACAGCGCGACCCAGCGGAACGGGCCGAGGCCCTCGCAGAACAGGGGCCGGATGTAGGCGGGGACGAAGCCGGGGAACTCGAAGGCGCGGTCGTACCCGGCGTGGCGGGCCTCGTCGCGGATCGAGTTGCCGTAGTCGAACACCTCAGCGCCCGCGTCCTGGAACTCGACCATGGCCTGGACCTGGCGGGCCATCGCCTCACGGGACTTCTTGGTGAAGCCCTCCTCATCCGCCTCGGCCTCGCGCTGCCAGTCCTCGACGGTGACCTCGCTGGGGAGGTAGCTCAGCGGGTCGTGCGCGGAGGTCTGGTCGGTGACGACGTCGATGTGCAGGTCACCGGCCCTGTGCCGCTCGAGCAGGGCGGGGAAGACGTCCGCGGCGTTGCCGACGATGCCGATGGACAGGCCCTTCTTCTCCGCCTTCGCGGCGTTCGCGCGGGCGATCGCGTCGTCGAGGTCGTCGGC
>DAHVRS010000521.1 GCA_027322375.1 Brachybacterium sp.
GCTCATCGGTCTGCGGGTCCAGGAAGAAGGCACAGGCCGCCTCCCCGTCCCCGTCATCCATGACCTGCATGAAGTCGACGAAACGCTGCGAGGCGGCGTCGAGGTCCTCGTCGGAGAGGTCGCCGTCGGCGGTGTCGGTGCCGGAGTCGTCGGTCGCGTCGTCCGAGTCGTCGGCGGCGTCATCCGTGGAGTCGTCGGTGGAACCGCCGGCGGCATCGTCGGTGTCGGCGTCGTCCGTCTCCTCGGCGGAATCGTCCGAGGAGTCCTCGGTGTCGTCGGCCGAGTCCTCCGTGGTGGAGTCGTCCTCAGTGGAGGTGTCCTCGCCCGTGTCCTCGCCGTCCTGCTCCTGGCCCTGCTCCTGATCGTCGGTGCGGGAATCGTCCCCGCCGCCGAGCAGGCTGCCGCAGCCAGCGGTGCCCACCACGATCGCGAGCGCACCGAGCGCCGTCGCCGTCCCGCGGACCGTCCTGCGCATCATCGTGTTCATGTTCCGTGCCTCCCTCGTGGAAATCCCTCATGCCCCGGCCGGGGCTGTTGGGGAGAACACTTCCATGTCGAGGCGAACATGACCATGGGGAGAACTCCCCCGGGCAGGACTCCCCGCCGCGACATAGAAGGGGATCGAGTCTCAGAACGGGATCGAGAGGTACCACTCGTGGTCGGTGCCGCGCACCATCAGGATGTCCATCTCCTGCTCGGCGATCGTGAGGCGGACCGTGCCGTCCCCCGCCTCGCGCGCGACGACGAGCGAGGGTTCCAGGGCATCGAAGGTTCCGGGGCGGAACATCTCCTCGTAGCCGGCCAGGCCCTCCGCCACCGAGTCGGTGCACTCCTGCAGCCGCTCGTCGACTGGGGCCGTGCCGGTCGCGGGGTCCAGGACGTACCCGCAGGCGGTCTCCCAGTCGCGGTCATCGAGCACCTGCAGCGCCTCGACGAAGCGCGCTGCGGCGGTGTCGAGATCCGCATCGCTGAGCGGCGCCTGGGCACCGCCCGCATCGGAGCTCTCGGCGGGCTCGGTCTCGGTGTCCGTCTCCGTCGCCGTGCCCGGTTCGCTCGCAGCACCGGGCTCCGTCGCACCCTGCGAGGGGTCCGTGTCCTCGTCGGCGCCGGTGCAGGCCGCGGCGCCGAGCGCCACGGCGAGGCCCGCGGTGACAGCGAGGGCACGGCGCAGGAGAACACCCGGGTCGCGGGCCATGGCTCCTGCTCGCATGCGTCCTCCTCGCAGTCGACGTGTCGGGCTCAAGGGTGGCACACGACGTCACGGTGCGCGGCCCGCTCCACCGGCAGAGATAGGCTTAACGCGCAGACAAGGGCACGTGCTGTCCCTCGCGGACTACCTCGTTCTCCCCTCGCCTGTCCCGTTCTCCCCCGTGTCACCGCCAGGAGCGCCCCGTGAGCACCCAGTCCCCCGCCACCGGTCCCACCACGACCGGTCCCGCGAAGATCCGCCTGCGGCACCTGCAGCAGGCGAAGGAGCAGGGCCGTCCCTTCTCCATGCTCACCGCCTACGACCAGTTCGCCGCCCAGGCCTTCGAGGCCGCGGGCATCGAGGCGCTGCTGGTCGGCGACTCCGTGGGCACCACGGTGCTCGGCCACACCTCCACGACCGCGACCACGCATCGGGACATGCTCACCTTTACCGGTGCGGTGGCCCGCAGCGTCCGCCGCCCGCTGATCCTCGCCGATCTCGCCTTCGGCACCTACGAGTCCTCGCCCGAGCAGGCCTTCGCCCACGCGGTCGAGCTCGTGCGCGCCGGCGCCGAGGCGGTCAAGCTCGAGGGCGGCGCGGAGATCGCGCCGCAGGTGCGGATGCTGGTGCAGGGCGGGGTCCCCGTCATCGGGCATCTGGGCTTCACCCCGCAGTCCGTGAACACCCTCTCCGGGCACCGCGTGCAGGGCCGGGACGAGGCGGCGGCGCGCGTCCTGGTCGAGGATGCGCTCGCCCTGCAGGAGGCTGGGGCGGCCGCGATCGTGCTCGAGCTGGTGCCGTCAGCCGTGGCCGATGAGGTCACCGCCGCGCTCACCATCCCGACGATCGGGATCGGTGCAGGCTCCGGCTGCGACGGGCAAGTGCTGGTGTGGCAGGACATGGCGGGCCTGTCCGGCTTCCACGGGAAGTTCGTCAAGGCGTTCGCGGATCTGCGCGGTCAGCTCGAGCAGGCGGCTCGCGACTACCGCGACGAGGTGGAGCAGCGGGCCTACCCCGGCCCCGAGCACTCCTTCGAGTGAGAGACCGCGGTGGCCCGCTGACTTGTGCAGGACTCCTCAAGCTGGACTCTCAGTCCTCGCCCTCCCAGGCGGCGTCGTCCTGCTCCCACTTCTCGTTGCGCTTCGCGGCCGTGCTGAGCGCCTGCTCGGCCTCCGCCCGGCTCGCGTAGGGGCCCATCCGGTCCGGGGCCGGGGACTGCGCCCCCTCCTCCACCTTCCCGGTGCTCAGGTTGTAGTAGTACTCGGTGCCCTCAGTCACGTCGGTCTCCTTCGAAGTCGGTGAGAGACTGGTGAGCATGACTGTAGAGCAGGAATGGATTCGGCCCGAGGGCCGCGAGCTGCTGGTGCCCGGCACCCTCTCCCCCCGTCGCGCCGTGCCCACGAAGATCGAGCGCCCCGAGTACGTGGACAAGGACGAGGCCGTCTCCGACGACTGCGGCCCCTACGTGCAGACCCCCGACGTGATCGCCCGCGTCCGCGAGGCCTCCCGCATCGCGGCCCTCGCCCTGCAGGCCGCCGGCGAGGCCGCGAAGCCCGGCGTGACCACCGACCACATCGACGAGGTGGTCCACGGGGTGCTGCTGGAGAACGGCGCCTACCCCTCCACGCTCGGCTATCTCGGCTTCGCGAAGTCCTGCTGCACGAGCCTGAACGAGGTCATCTGCCACGGCATCCCCGACTCGACCGTGATGCAGGACGGCGACATCCTCAACGTCGACGTCACCGCGTTCATCCACGGTGTGCACGGTGACTGCAACGCGACCTTCCTCGTGGGCGATGTGCACCCGCGCGCCCAGGAGCTCGTCACCGTCGCGCATGACGCGATGATGCGCGGCATCAAGGTGGCCCGCCCCGGCCGCGAGGTCAACGTGATCGGCCGTGTGATCGAGAAGTTCACCGCCCGTCACGGCATGGAGTCGGTCCGCGACTACACCGGCCACGGCGTCGCCGAGGGCTTCCACAACGGGCTGATCATCCCGCACTACGACTCGGCGCCCGCCTTCGATGACGTCATCGAGGAGAACATGACCTTCACGATCGAGCCGATGGTCACGCTCGGTTCCCAGGAGTGGGAGTCGTGGGACGACGGCTGGACGATCGTCACCAAGGACCGCTCCTTCTCCGCCCAGTTCGAGCACACCATGCTCATCACCGCCGAGGGCCCCGAGCTGCTCACCGTCGTCTGAGCTCGACAGCGGGCTTCACGCCCGACGGCACAGCTCCACGCCCGACGACACCGCATCACGACCGGCCGCGGAACACCGGCTCACGCCGACACCGCGGCCGGTATGGTGGGCGCCCGTGAGGGCGCCGACGTCGGCGCCCCGTGGCCGGTCGGGAGCGTCCCGCACCGCAGGACCAGGGAGAGACGATGACCAAGAGGGCCTTCGGGATCGACATCGGCGGCAGCGGCATCAAGGGCGCGCCCGTCCATCTCGGCAAGGGCAAGCTCGCCGAGGACCGAGTGCGGCTGGAGACCCCGCAGCCCTCCACCCCCGACGCCGTCGCGGACACCGTCGCGGAGCTGATCTCCTCCTTCGATATCGAGGACGACATGCCCGTCGGTGTCACCTTCCCGGCCGTGATCCAGGAGGGCGTCGCGCTGACCGCCGCGAACGTGGACAAGTCCTGGATCGGCACTGACGTGGACGCCCTGCTCACCGAGCGCACTGGCCATGACGTGTTCGTGGTCAACGACGCGGACGCCGCCGGGATCGCGGAGATGGAGTTCGGCGCGGGCCGGCACAGCACCGGCGTGGTCCAGGTGTTCACCCTCGGCACCGGCGTGGGCAGCGCGACCTTCGTCGACGGCCGCCTCGTGCCCAACACCGAGCTCGGCCACCTGTTCCTGAACAGCGATGCGGCCCGCGCTTACGAGGACGCCGAGAAGTACATGGCCTCCTCCGTCAAGGAGAACGAGGACCTGGACTGGGAGCCTTGGGCCGAGCGGCTCCAGGAGTTCTTCGCCCATATCGAGTTCATCTTCAGCCCCACGCGCATCATCGTCGGCGGCGGCGTGTCCAAGAAGCACAAGAAGTTCCTGCCGCTGCTGGATCTGAAGGCCGAGATCCTCCCCGCTGAGCTGCGCAACGAAGCCGGCATCATCGGTGCGGCCGTGCTCGCTCATCGTGAGGAGAAGGCGCTGCGGAAGGCCGCGAAGAAGGCCGCCGAGCGCGGGGTCTGAGCCTCGAAGGCAACGGAGGGCGGTGCGTCCGACGGGCGGTCCCCGTCGTGCGCGCGTCCTCCGTGGCCGCCCTGAGGCGGCCCCGGAGGGCGGACCAGCCGGCCTGTAAGCCGGGTTCTGTGATCGGCAGCCATCCATCTCGGGTCGCCGTTGCCGACGACCTCCAGCGGTCCACCCGGGGACTCGGGCCGGCGCCCTCAGTCGTCCCCTGTCTGACCTTGCTCCCGGTGGGGTTTGCCGTGCCAGCCTCGTCACCGAGGCCGCGGTGGTCTCTTACACCACCCTTTCACCCTTACCTCCGCGCCCCGAGGGGTGCGGCGGCGGTCTGCTCTCTGTGGCACTGTCCCGCGGATCGCTCCGGGTGGGCGTTACCCACCACCGTGCCGGATGGAGCCCGGACTTTCCTCGGCCCCGGAGCGTGAGCCCCGAAGACGCGGCTGCCCGGCCGACTGGTCCACCGAGAAGTCTACGGCCCCGCCGACGGCGTGGTCTCGCACGCGGCACCGCGTCTGGGCGTTGAGGTGCGCAAGGTCTCGCCATGGCCTGCTCATTCACACCCTCCGCCCCGCTCAGAATGGAGGGATGCTGATCCTGCTGCCGCCCTCGGAGACGAAGACCCGACCCGCCGAGGCCGGTGCCCCTGCGCTTGATCTGACCGCGATGGCGCTGCCTGCGCTGCACGAGAGCCGCGAGATGGTGCTGCGGGCGGCGCGGCGCACCGCCGAAGGGGCCGACGCCGCCTCTCGGCTGGGGGTGCCTGCCTCCTCCCCCGAGCTCGTGCAGCGGATGGCGCAGCTGGCGCAGGAGCCCGTCGGCGCGCCGCTCACGGTGTACTCCGGGGTGCTCTTCGACCAGCTCGACCCGGCCGCCGCGCTGCCAGAGGATAGGCGCGTGCTGGTCCAGAGCGCCCTGTTCGGGCTCGTCGATGCGGCAGAGGACGCGATCCCCGCCTACCGGCTCTCGGCCGGCTCCACCCTGTCTCGCCTCGGGAAGGCGGGGACCTGGTGGCGTCCGCGGCTGAAGCCCGTCGCCGAGCAGCTCCGGGCCGAGCAGGCAGACGGCGGCTCCCCGCTCGTGATCGACTGCCGCTCCGGCAGCTACCGCTCGATGATGTCGCTGCGCTCCACCGCGGAGGTGCCGGTGCTCGAGGTCGCGCCCGTGCAGGAGAAGGACGGGGTGCGCAGCGTCATCTCGCATGACGCGAAGCGGTACCGGGGCCTGGTCACCCGGGGGCTGCTCGAGGCGGCGACCGCCCCGGCCACGCCCGAGGAGGCGCGAGAGGTGATCGCGACCGGTCTCGCCCAGCGCGGCGGGGCGCGCGGGGACGAGCTCGGGGTCGAGCTCGATGGGGACCGCCTGGTGGTCGTGGACCGCGTCGCCTGAGGACGCAGACCTCACCGGCTCAGCCGGCGCGGCCCGTCCACGGGTCGGTGGTGTGCGAGGTGGTGAGCACCTCGAGCCCGGGCAGCGCCTCGGTGAGCAGACGCGCGGCGTGCGGCAGCCAGAGCGCTTCGCTCGCGGCGTGCGGCACGTCGATCAGTGCCGGGACGCGCGCCGGATCCGCGGCGGACTCGAGGTGCTCGAGCGCGGGATGGTGGCGCAGATCCGAGGTGAGGTAGACGTCCGCGCCGGAGCCCGTCGCTGCGTCGAGGAACGAGTCGCCCGCGCCCGGGCAGACGGCGATCGTGCGCACTTCGCGGTCCGGGTCGCCGGTGTGGAGGATGCCGCGCGCGGTGGCGGGCACGAGCTGGGCGACCTGGGCGGTCAGTCGCCCCACGGTCGTCGGCTCCGGCAGCTCGCCCACCGCTCCGAGCCCAAAACGCTGCGAGCCGTGCGCGGCCTCGGCCTGGTCCTCGCCGGGCAGCAGCGGTCGCGGCGTGGTGAGTGCGAATGCCTCGATCCAGGCGCCGACGGTCCCGCGCGTGGAGCGATCCACGTTGGTGTGCCCGCACCACAGAGCCGTGCCAGCGCGCAGCAGGGCGGTGACCACGGCGCCCTTCCCGTCGTCGGCCGGCAGGAAGCTCGCCCCGCGCAGCAGCAGCGGGTGGTGGGTGATCAGCAGGCCTGCGCTGTGCTCGACCGCCTCGCGGGCGACGGCGAGGGTGGGGTCCACGGCCAGCAGCACGCGCGCCGCGGGCGCGTCCCGCTCCCCGAGGACGAGGCCGGCGCGGTCCCAGGCCTCCGCCCAGTGCAGCGGATAGGCGGCCTCGAGGACGTCGAGGACGTCACCGACGGTGGGGGCGAGCGTGTCCGGAGGGGTCATGGCGTTCATCCCTCCAGCGCCCGGATCTCGACGAGCGCGGCCTGGTATGCCTTCCACGGCATGAGCACGCACTTCACCCGGCCGGGGAACTTCGCCGCGCCGAGCAGCGCGATGCCGTCGCCGATCAGGTCCTCATCGCCCTCGAGCCGGCCGCGGGAGCGCATGACCTCCTCGAAGTGGGCGCGCACGGGATCCATCTCCTCGACGCTGTGCCCGATCAACAGGTCCGCCATGATCGAGGCGGAGGCGCGGCTCATCGCGCAGCCGATCGCGTCATAGGAGAGATCCTCGATCTGCTCATCGTCCGTGAGGTGCAGGCGCAGCGTGATCTCGTCCCCGCAGGTGGGGTTCACGTGGTGGACCTCGGTGTCGAAGGGGTCGCGCAGCCCGGCGTGCTGGGGCCGCTTGTCGTGCTCGATGACGAGCTCGGTGTACAGGGCGGAGAGCTGGCTGCTCATCAGAGGCTCCGGAAGAAGTCGACGGTGTGGGCGACGCCCGCGATGAGGGCATCGACCTCGGCGGCAGTGGTGTGGACGGAGAAGCTCGCACGGGTGGTGCCGTGCAGGCCGTACTTTCGGTGGAGCGGCCAGGCGCAGTGGTGACCCACCCGGACCTGGAGGCCGAGTGAGTCGAGCACCTGGCCGACGTCGTGCGGGTGACGCCCGGCGACGTCGAAGGCGACCGCGCCGGTGCGCTCCGGGGAAGCGGCGGGGCCGATGACGCGCACGTCCTCGATCCCGGCGAGGCCCTCGAGGGCGCGCAGTGTGAGGGCCTGCTCGTGCGCGGCGACCTGCTCCATCCCGAGCGTGTCGAGATAGTCGCAGGCGGCGGCGAGGCCCACGGCCTGGGAGATCGGCGGGGTGCCGGCCTCGAAGCGGGCGGGCGGCTCCGCGAATGTGGCGCGCTCCATCGTGACGGTCTCGATCATGGAGCCGCCGGTGAGGAAGGGCGGGATCGCCTCGAGCAGCTCGTAGCGGCCCCAGAGCACGCCGATCCCGGTGGGGCCGAGCATCTTGTGCCCGGACAGGGCCACGAAGTCGACGCCGAGCTCGGCGACGTCGAAGGGCATGTGCGGCGCGGACTGGGCGGCGTCGAGCACCACGAGGGCGCCCACGGCGCGCGCCGCCTCGACGAGCTGCGCGATCGGGTTTACGGTGCCGAGCACATTGGACTGGTGGGTGAGGGCGAGGACCTTTGTGCGTTCGGTGAGCAGGGAGCCGAGGTCCGTGAGGTCGAGGGTGAAATCCTCCGACAGCGGGACCCAGCGCAGCCTCGCCCCGGTGCGGCGGGCGAGTTCCTGCCAGGGGATGAGGTTCGCGTGGTGCTCCATCTCGGTCACGAGGATCTCGTCGCCCTCGGTGACGCGCAGGCGGGCGGGAGTGGAGGAGTCGCCGTTGCCGAACGAATGGGCGACGAGGTTCAGCGCCTCGGTCGCGTTCTTCGTGAACACGATCTCGTCCGGTGAGGGGGCGCCGAGGAAGTCGGCGATCCGCTCCCGTGCACCCTCGTAGGCGTCGGTCGCGGCGGAGGCCATGCGGTGGGCGCCGCGCTTCACGGCGGCGTTGTCCTGGGTGAGGAAGGCGACCTCGGCGTCGATCACCTGGCGGGGCCGCTGGGATGTCGCCCCGCCGTCGAGGTAGATCATCGTGGTGTCAGGGTCGAGCATCCGTTGCAGGATCGGGAAGTCCGATCGGATCGCCTCGACGTCGAACTCCCTGCTGGATGCACTCATCTGAGCGGTTCCTCCTCGGATCAGGACCGAGCGTCCGCCGGGGCGGGGCCGGGTCGAAAGACTCGGTCAGTCTAGGCACTGCTCAGGTGCGCGATCCGGGCCATGAGACCCTGTGCACATCCCCGTTCCTGCCCGTTCCCGGAGGTGCCGCCATCAACACGCTCATCCTGTTGGCCCTGTTCGTCGCGATCCTCGGCTCGGTGATCGTGATCATCGGGCGGCTGCTGGTGCGGCGCCAGCGGGGCGAGGGCCCCTTCGCCCCGCAGACGCGCGAGCGGACCGAGGAAGAGCGCGCCCAGGATCGGCGCATGGCGAGGACCTGGGGCTGCCTCGCCCTCGCAGTGCCGCTCGTGCTGCTCGCGCTCTACACGGTGACCCGCTGAGCCGCTGACCCTCGCTGGGGTGTGCGGACGCGGGACGAACTCTCGCCAGCGGACGCGTCCGCAGGTATGGCGCGTTGAGCGGGCTCAGGAACGGGTCGGCTGCTTCTTTCGCGCCTCGGCATCAGCCTTGGCAGCTCCCTCGCGGAACAGTTCGACGACGGTGCGGATGATCGCCACGACGAAGCAGAGCATGAGGACGGCAGCGACCAGAGAGCCGAACGTCTGCCCCGTGAGCGCCGCTGCGATAGTGCTGAGCTGTGCCGCGATGAAGAACAGCAGGGCGATCACGAGGCTTCCTCGGAGGCCTTTCATGGCAACTCCTTGTGTATGAATCCAGGTGTGCGAAACCCTGTGTGCGAATCCGTGCGTGCGAAGGCGATCGCCGATGATGACCCCGCCCGTGAAGAACAGTCGGCCTGAGACGGTCTGCGGTGAGTGACCCCCTACCGCGCATTCCGCCGTGATCACGCAGTGCTCAGGACAGACGAAGGCCCCCGAGGCTGCACTGATTCATGCAGTCTCAGGGGCCTTTCAGCAGGTGGGTCGTGAGGGGCTCGAACCCCCGACCTTCTGGGTGTAAACCAGACGCTCTGACCAACTGAGCTAACGACCCGGACCGGGGTCTCCCCCGGCGGCGGTTCAGCCCGCGCGGCTGGCCAGGCGGGTGCCGTTCCAGTCCGCGGCGAGCAGGACGGTGCCCATCACGCGCAGGCCCGCAGTCTGGGCGGCCTCCTGCAGCTCGCCGGGCATGACGTGCCCGTCACGGCCGGCCTTCGGGGTGATCACCCACACGGGCGCGCCCGCGTCGATGTTGCGCAGGGTGTCGACCATGGCGTCGGTGAGGTCACCGTCGCCCTCGCGCCACCACAGCACGACGGCGTCCACGATCTCCTGGGTGTCCTCGTCCTCGAGCTCGCCACCGATGAGGTCCTCGATCGCGTCGCGCAGGTCGAGATCGACGTCATCGTCGTAGCCGATCTCCTGGACGATCTGCCCTGAGGTGAAGTTCAGCACCTCGGACAGGGTGCTGGACGAAGGGGCGTCGGCCGACGGTGACAAGAACAGACTCCTCACAGGATAAGGGTGGGACAAGCGCAGCGACGGGCCGCTGATGGAGCGAGACCTGCGCTGCGCGCGCCGATTCTATGCCACAGCGCACGCTCGTGCATGCCGCTGCGACTGATGGACAGCGCGGTGCCTCACGATGTCACTCTCCGGGCGGACGTGGGTCCCGGGAGGCGACCTCGCCGGGCCGGATGTCCCCAGAGTCACAGATGAGGAGGGAGTGTGAAGGGCATCGGCGGGTCCAGCGACGGTAGTCTGGACGGAACCTAGGCCGAAGGAGTCGTGCCCACCGGCGATCCTCAGCTCCCAGCGGCCGGTCCATCGACTCCGGTAGAGAGAAGGACAGTGTGACTTCGCACGAGACCCCTCGTCCCATCGGCATCAACCTGCCGAGCCATGCGCAGGATCCCGACCCGGAGGAGACCCGGGAGTGGCTCGAGTCCTTCGACGGACTCGTCGAGCACCGTGGCGCCGAGCGCGCCACCGAGGTGATGCAGAGCCTCATCCAGCACGCGCGTGACGAGGACCTGCACCTCAACGACTCGCTGACCACGGATTACGTGAACACGATCTCCGTGGAGAAGCAGCCGGAGTACCCCGGCGACGCAGACCTCGAGAAGGAGCTGCGCAACATCAACCGCTGGAACGCGGCGATGGTCGTCCATCGCGCCCAGCGGCCCGGCGTCTCCGTCGGCGGCCACCTCTCCTCCTACGCATCCATCGCGACGATGTACGAGGTCGGCTTCAACCACTTCTTCCGCGGCCGCAACCACCCCGGTGGCGGCGACCACGTCTTCTTCCAGGGCCACGCCTCCCCCGGCATCTACGCCCGCGCCTTCGCGATGGGTCGCCTGACCCAGGACGACCTCGACGGCTTCCGCCAGGAGTTCTCCTCCGAGCACGGCATGCCCTCCTACCCGCACCCGCGGGCGATGCATGACTTCTGGGAGTTCCCCACCGTCTCCATGGGCATCGGCCCCGTCGCGGCGATCGAGCAGGCCTCCTTCGACCGCTACCTCCACAACCGCGGCCTGAAGGACACCAGCGACCAGCACACCTGGGCGTTCCTCGGCGACGGCGAGATGGACGAGGTCGAGTCCCGCGGCGCGCTGCACATCGCGGCCAAGGAGCATCTGGACAACCT
>DAHVRS010000523.1 GCA_027322375.1 Brachybacterium sp.
CCTTCGAGGCGTTCGCGGACTACAAGGGGCTGTTCGACGCGCCCGCCACTGCGCAGGTCTCGATGTCGTACTACGCGGACCTGCAGAAGGACGACGCGGTCACCGTCCACGACGGCCCCGGCGGTGAGATCCGGTACATCGTCTTCAACTTCCACACCAACCCCTACGGCGAGAAGACCGAGGACCCCGATCCGAAGAAGGCCCGCGCCGTCCGCCAGGCCGTCGCCGACCTCCTGGACCGCCAGGCGATCGCGACGTCGGTCTACAACGACACCTACACGCCGCTGTTCTCCTACATCCCCGAAGGCCTGCCGGGCTCCGGCACCCAGTTCAAGGACATGTACGGCGACGGCTCCGGCGGGCCGGACCCCGAGCGGGCGAAGGGCCGGCTCGAGGATGCGGGCGTGGAGATCCCGGTCAAGCTCAGCCTCCAGTACAACCCCGACCACTACGGCAGCTCCTCCGGTGACGAATACGCCGCCGTGAAGAACCAGCTCGAGGCCGACGGGCTCTTCGCCGTGGACCTGAAGTCCACCGAGTGGGTCCAGTACAGCGACGATCGCGTCGCCGACGTCTACCCCGCCTACCAGCTCGGCTGGTTCCCGGACTACTCCGACGCCGACAACTACCTCGCGCCCTTCTTCGTCACCGAGAACTTCCTGGCGAATCACTACTCGAACCCCGAGGTCGACGAGCTGGTCCAGAAGCAGCGCGGCACCGCCGATCCCGCCGAGCGCGAGGCGCTGTTCGTGCAGATCCAGGACATCGTCGCGGAGGAGATCTCCACGCTGCCGCTGCTGCAGGGCGCTCAGATCGCGGTCTCCACCGCGGAGGTCCAGGGCGTCACCCTCGACTCCTCCTTCAAGTTCCGCATCCAGCCGATCAGCAAGTGACCGCTCCGGCCCTGACCACGGTCGAGGAGGCCCCCCGACGCTCGCGCCGCTGGGCCTCGGGGGGCCTCGGCCGTTACCTGCTGACCCGTTTCCTGCTCATCATCCCCACCGTGTTCATCCTCATGACCGTGGTGTTCTTCCTGATGCGCATCACGGGCGACCCGATCACCGCGGCGCTCGGCGGACGGCTCACCCCGGCCGAGCTCGCCGCCCGCCGGGCCGAGGCCGGCTACGACCGGCCCCTGATCATCCAGTACCTCGACTATCTGGGCGGGGTGCTGCGCGGCGACTTCGGCACCACCTACACCGACCGCACCCCCGTCACCGAGATCCTCACGACCTACGGCGCGGCGACCTTCGAACTCGTCGTCTACTCCGTGATCGTCGCCCTCGTGCTCGGAGTGCCGCTGGGCATGATCGCCGCCCGCACCCGCGACCGCTGGCCGGACGCGGTGCTGCGGATCATCGCGATCCTGGGCTACGCGACCCCGGTCTTCTTCGTGGGCCTGCTGCTCAAGCTCATCTTCTCGGCGGGGCTCGGCTGGCTGCCCGTCGCAGGGCGGATCTCCACCCGCGGCGAGATCACGATGAGCACGATCCTGAACCCCTCCCCGTCCTATCTCCTGGACGCGCTGCGGCTCGGGGACCTGACGCTCCTGCGCGATGTGGTCTCCCATGCCGTGCTGCCCGCCGTCGCGCTCGGCATCCTCACCGGCGGGATCTTCCTGCGCCTGGTGCGCACGAACATGATCGGCACCCTCGAGATGCAGTACATCGAGTCGGCCCGCTCCCGCGGCGTGCCCGAGGCACGCCTGACCACCCGCCACGCCCTGCGCCCCGCGCTCATCCCGATCATCACCGTGATGGGCATGCAGATCGCGATGATGCTCGGCGGAGCCGTGCTCACCGAGACCAGCTTCGAGTGGAACGGGCTCGGTTACATGCTCGCCGAGTACATGAAGGCCCGCGACTACGTCGCCGTGCAGGGCATCGTCATGATGCTCGCCGTCATCGTCGCGATCTCCAACTTCGTGGTCGACGTGGTCGCCGCGCTCATCGACCCGAGGGTGAGGTACTGACATGACGCTCTCGAATCCTGATCCCGTCGGCGCCGGGGATGGCGGCGAGGTCGACCTCGCCGCCGAGTCCGCGGCCGTCGCCGCGACCGCACGTGCCCCCTGGTACCTGCGTCTGCCGGTCATCAGCCACCTCCGCCGCAGCGTGGGCCTGCAGCGCGGGATGCTCGTCGCGGGCGTCGTGCTCACGGCGATCCTGCTGCTGTGCGCCCTGTTCGCCCCGCTGCTCGCCCCCTACGGCTTCGCCGACACCGGCGCCGACGGGGAGGCCTTCGGCACGCACCGCCCGCCGGCGGCCGCGCACCTGCTGGGCACCACCGTCACCGGCTTCGACGTGCTCTCCCGCGTGATCTGGGGGACCCGCACCGCCGTCGCCGTCATGGCGTGCGCCGTCGCGGCCTCCCTCTTCCTCGGCGTGGCGCTCGGCCTGGTCTCCGGGTACGTGGGCGGCTGGCTCGACCGCGTGCTCGTCATGCTCGCCGACGCCATCTACGCCTTCCCCTCGCTGCTGCTCGCGATCGTGATGTCGATCGTGATCTCCGGCGGGCAGTCCCACGCCTGGGGCGGCATCCTCGCCGCGGCCATCTCGATCACGGTGGTCTCCGTGCCGCAGTACTTCCGCGTCATCCGCGCCGAGGTGGTGCGGCTGAAGGCCGAGCCCTTCGTCGAGGCCGCGAAGGTGGTGGGCACCGGGCACCGCCGCATCATGGTCACCCACCTGCTGCGCAACGCCACCCGCACCCTGCCGCTGATCTTCACCCTCAACGCCTCCGAGTCGATCCTCACCCTCGCCGCGCTCGGCTTCCTGGGCTTCGGCATCGAGCCGACCAGCGCCTCCGAATGGGGCTACGACCTGAACCGGGCGATGTCCGATGCGACCAGCGGGATCTGGTGGACGGGGCTGTTCCCCGGCCTCGCGATCGCGCTCGCCGTGCTCGGCGTGACGCTCGTGGGCGAATCCATCAACGACCTCGACGACCCGCGCCTGCGCACCCGCAAGCGCCGTCGCCGCCAGAAGGAGGCGAAGGCATGAGCGCGAGCACTGCACGCCTGGAGATCCGGGACGTCGATGTCACCTTCGCGACCGACGGCGGGGAGGTCCACGCCGTCGACGGGGTCAGCCTCGAGGTCTCGCCCGGCGAGATCCTCGCTGTGGTCGGTGAGTCCGGCTCCGGCAAGTCCGTCACCGCCCGCGCCGTCCTGGGGCTGCTGCCCGAGACGGCCCTTGCCGAGGGGACCGTGCTGGTCTCCGGCACCGACGTGGTCCGCGCCCCCGCTGCGGCGCTACGCCGGATCCGCGGCGAGGACGCCTCGATGATCTTCCAGGAGCCCTCGAGCGCCATGAACCCCGTCTTCCCCATCTGGTGGCAGATCGGGGAGGGACTGCGCGCCCACCGGCCGAAGATCACCCGCAAGGAGATCCGGGCCGAGGCCGTCCAGGCGCTCACCGCCGTGGGGATCCCCGAGGCGGCAGAGCGCATCGACCGCTACCCGCACGAGTTCTCCGGTGGCCAGAAGCAGCGGATCATGATCGCGATGGCACTCGCCCTCGGCGCCGAGCTGATCGTCGCCGACGAGCCCACCACCGCGCTCGACGTGACCGTCCAGGCCGAGATCCTCGATCTCCTGCGGGACGTCCGCGACCGCTTCGGCACCTCGATCATCCTCATCACCCACAACATGGGCGTCGTCGCCGAGCTCGCCGACTCCGTCGCCGTGATGCACCACGGGAAGATCGTCGAGCGCGCTGGGGTGCGCGAGCTGTTCTCCGCGCCCCAGGAGGAGTACACCCGCACCCTGCTCGCGGCGGTGCCGCACCTGGGGCGGAACTCCGCCTGGACCGCCCTCGAGCCCGCCGCACGACAGGCGCTTGAGGAGGCCGAGCCCGTCGTCGTCGCCCGCGACCTCGTCATCGAGTACCCGGGCCGGCTGGGCCGTGCCCCGTTCCGCGCCGTGCACGGCGTGGACCTCACCCTCCGTGCCGGGGAGGTGTACGGCCTGGTGGGGGAGTCCG
>DAHVRS010000529.1 GCA_027322375.1 Brachybacterium sp.
AGGTTGTACCAGAGCAGCAGCTGCACCAGCAGCGGCGTGGAGCGGAAGATCCAGGAGAACGTCCAGCTCACCCCCGAGATCAGGGTCGAGGGGGACAGGCGCATGAGCGCGAGGACCAGGCCCAGCCCGAAGCCGAGGGCGCCGGCGACGACGGTGAGCTTCAGCGTCTCCAGCAATCCGCGGATGATCGATTCGGCGAAGAACCACTGCGCGACCACGCCCCACTCCCAGCGCGGGTTGGTCACGAAGGACCACACCACCGCGGCGGCGAGCAGGCCCACGGCGAGCGCGAGGACGATCCGGCCGGGGTGACGGGCGGGGACGATGCGCAGGGAGCCGAGGTCGGCGTCGCTGAGCGCGGCGATGCCGTCGGCGCTGGTCTCGTCGGTGCGTGTCCCGTCGGCTGCGAACCCACTGGCTGCAGCCCCAGTGGCCGACATCGTGGAGGCGGGTGCGCCGGTGGCCGATCCGTCGGCCGCGCGCTCGCCGAGGAGGGTCTGCGCCGTGGGGTCCCCGTCGTCGGGGCACGACATGCCGACGGTCCCCGAGGTGCCGGGCACCGCAGGGCGGCGGGCGGTGTCGTGGGCGACGGCGGTATGAGTCATGGCGTGCCTTCCGTGACGGAACGTGAACCGAGGGGCGGTCGAGGCTTGCGAGCACCGACGCTATAAGTGACTCTAATGGAGATGCAAGGTGACGACTATGACTCGTCACGATGCGACACACAGGCTGGTCGACCCCGACTCGCCTCGTCCACGACCCCGTCCCAGAAGGGATCCGCACGGATGAACCCCCGGCACAGCGCACCCCCCGCCCCCGTCGCCTTCCCCGCGACCGGCATGGCCGGGCACACCTGCGCCCGTGCACCGGAAGCAGTCCGACTCGTCCTCGTGGGCGGCGGGCCACGGGCGATCGGCGTGCTCGAGCGCCTCGCCGCCTCCGCCGCCGAGCCCGGCGCCGCCGCGCAGCTCGACGCCGCGCCTCTGCACATCGACCTCGTGGATCCGCACATGCCCGGCGCCGGCCGCATCTGGCGCGCCGAGGAGAGCCCGCTGCTGCTCATGAACTCCCGCGCCGAAGACGTCTCGATCTTCACCGACGAGACCGTGGCCTGCGCGGGCCCCGTGGTCGCCGGCCCCTCGCTCGCCGAATGGGCGGACGGGATCCGCCGCGGCGAGATCACCGCACCCACCACCGGCACCGCGCGCCTTGCCGAGATCCACGCGCTGGGCCCCACCGACTTCGCCTCCCGCCGCGTCCAGGCGCTGTACCTCGAATGGTTCTTCGGCCAGGTCCTGGCGGCCCTGCCCGCGACCGTCTCGCTCACCGTGCACCGCACCACCGCCACCGCGGTGCGCCCGGTGGGTGAGGGAGCTGCGGCCGACGGGGATTCTGCGGCCGACGGGCTTTTCGCGGCCGACGGGGATGCCGGCACCGATGGGGGCGCGTTCGCCGCGCTCACCGCTGCCTCCGCGGCCCCGCGCTGGCGGGTCGAGCTCGAGGACCGCGCCCCGCTCGAGGCCCATCTCCTCCTGCTCGCCGCCGGGCACACCGACTCCCGCCCCACCGGCGCCCGACACCGCCTCGCCGCCTTTGCACGCCGGCACGCTGCGACGTACATCGCCCCCGGCCAGGCCGGTGACCTGCCGCTAGAGCAGCTCGCCCCCGGCGAGGACGTGATCGTGCGCGGCATGGGGCTCGGCTTCATCGACGTGATGGCTCTGCTCACCGAGGGACGCGGCGGCAGCTTCACCCCCGACCCACGTCCGGGCGAGCCCGGCCGTCTGCACTACCTGCCCTCCGGGCGCGAGCCGCGGCTCTGGGTCGGCTCCCGCCGCGGCGTGCCCTACCACTCGAAGGTCACCGACGAGGGCGCGCCCGCCGGGCTCACGGCTCTCGCGCATGTCACCGCCGAGGCGCTGCGGGCCCGCGAGGACGAGGACGGCCGGCTCGACTTCCACACCGACGTCCTCCCGCTCATCGCCGCCGAGATCCACCACCAGGTCCCCGGCGCTCCCGCCCCCGCCCCGGGCGATGCGCCGCTGGCCTGGCTCGACGACCCGCTGTCCTGGCTCTCCGGCGACGCCCACCCGCAGGTCACGCGCGACGCGGTGGTCCGCCACATCACCCACGACCTCCGCTCCCGCACTCGCGGGGACCTCACCCCCGCGCGCGCTCTGTTCCAGCTGCTGCTGCGCCTGCACGGCACGCTCGTGGACCTCCTGCCGCCCGAGCGCCTGCGCGGCGGCGCCGACGGCGGCTACCCGCGCCGCTGGCACTCGCTGTTCAGCTTCATCGCCTCCGGCCCGCCGCCCCACCGGCTCGAGCAGCTCCTCGCCCTCGAACGCGCCGGTCTCGTGCACTTCCTCGGCCCGCGCCTGCGGCTCACGGCCGACGAGGCCGCAGGCACCTTCACCGCTCGCGGCGCCGCCGGTGTGCACGTCACCGCGGGTGCCCTGATCGACGCCTTCCTGCCCGAGCCCGCGCTCGCCGAGTCCACGAACCCGCTGCTGCGCGAGCTCGTCACCGGTGGCGAGGCGGCCGTGGGGCGGGAGTCAGTGTCCTCGCCCGGCACCCTGGATGTCGATGAGCGCTCGCGGGTCCTCGGGCCCGACGGGTCGGTGCGGTCCGGGCTCTGGGCAATCGGTGCCTGGACCTCGGAGCTGCCGCTCGGCGCCTTCGCCCGGCCGCGCACGAACGCGCCCTGCCATCGCCGGAACGACGCCGTGGCCCGCGACCTGCTCGCCGCCGCGGCCCGGATCGGGGATGCCCGGCGAGAGGTGACAGCGGTGACGCCCGAGGCGTCGACGCTGAATTCTGCGACCGCAGGTCTCCTGCCCCGCGCCCGGCGCCTCGGCGTGCTCGGCCCGGGCAAGATCGGCAGCGCACTCACCCGCGCCGCCCTGCGCCGCGGCCTCGAAGTCTCGGTCACCGGCCGCTCACCGGCACGGACGCTCGCCGCCCGCCTGCCCGGAGCGTCCCCTGTGGGGCTCTCCGAGCTGGTCGCGACCAGCGAGGTCCTGGCACTGACGATCCCGCTGCACGTCGCTCTCGGGCTCGACCCCGCCGCGCTGCAGGGTGCCGTGGTCGTCGATGCGACGAACCCCTGGGGAGAGGCCGACGATTCCGCGATCGCGCAGGCCCGCCACGATCTCGGCGACCTCGCCGGTGCGCTGTCCACGAGCGAGCTGCTCGCCGCGCGCCTGCCCGGCGTGCACGTGGTGAAGACCTTCAACCACATCGGGTACCACGACGTGGAGGACCACGGCCGCGAGGAGGGCGACCCTGCACGTCGGGCTCTCGCCGTCGCCGCGGACGACTCCCGCGCCGCGGACCGGGTCGCGACCCTGCTGCACCGCCTGGGCTTCGAGCCCGTGCTCCTCGGCGACCTCGCCGCGGGCCGTGACCTCGAGCCCGGCCGGCCGCTGTTCACCGGCTGGACCACTGCCGCCGAGCTCGACCACCGCCGCACCGCCCAGCTCCCCGCCGCCTGACCGGGCGCCCACCCGCGCTCCTCGCCTCGCGCTGACCTCCTCCCGGTGGGCCCGCTGGCCCGACCAAGACGTGGCGTCCTGCTGGAATGACCGCCTCTTTCCAGCGGCGCGCCACGTCTCGGTGTTGGGGAGGCTGGGGCGTCGGCGGTGCGTTCGACGGGGCGCACGACTTTTGTCGCGCTACGACCGATGCGGTGGCCGGTATCGGTCGTAGCGCGACAAATCTCGCCCGGGCGACTCGGCGCGTGGTGTGGGAGGGGACAGCGGCCGACGCGTCAGGCCTGGGCGGGGCGGCGGGCGCGTTCGACGTGGGAGCGGGCGTGCTCGAGCGCGCCCTCGAAGTCCATGAAGAGGTGCTTGTGGTGGCGCAGCGCGGCGAGCACCCCGACCCGGTGGAAGAGGTCGCTGTGGGTGTCCTGCACGCCCTTGATCAGCACGGTCACGCCGCGCCGCTCGAGGCCGCGCACGATCTCGGCGAGGACCTGGGCGCCGCTGGCATCGACCCGTTCGAGCCGGGCGAGGCGCAGGATCACGACCGTCGGCCGTCCCACGGCCATGACGGTCTCGAAGACCCGGTCGGAGGAGACGAAGAAGAGCGGGCCGCGGAAGGTGACCGCGACGATCGCGTCGTCGTACTCGCTCGGTGCGTCGGCCTCGATCCGCTCGAGGCCCACGCCCGTGGAGCGGGAGGCGGCGCGCAGAGCGACGATCGCGGCGAGGACCACCCCGATGAGCACCGCCCAGATGAGGTCGAAGGAGACCGTGATCAGTGCGGTCACCGCGAAGATCCACGCGTCGGAGCGGGTGGAGGTCATGATCGAGCGGGCCACGCGGACGTTCACCATCCGGATCGCGGTCATGAACAGCACGCCCGCGAGTGCGGCCAGCGGGATCATCCCGACGGGACCGGAGGCGACGTAGACCACCGCGAGCAGCACCAGGGCGTGCATGATCGAGGCCGCACGGGTGCGGGCCCCGGCGCGGATCGACACCGAGGTGCGGGCGATCGCGCCGGTCGCGGGCATGCCGCCGAACAGGGAGGCGCCGATCGAGGCGATGCCCTGGCCCACGAGCTCCCGGTCGGGGTCGAAGGCGCCGGTGTCCGCCATGGAGCCGGCCACGCGCGCCGAGAGCAGCGATTCGATCGCCGCGAGTGCCGCGACGGTCGCCGCCGCAGGCAGCAGCACCCCGAGCATCTCCGGGTCGATGACCGGCAGGGACGGCGCCGGGATCGAGGCGGGGATCGTCCCGATGGTCGCCAGCGGCGTCGGCAGCAGCCAGGCGAGCACCGCGACCACGGCGATCCCGATCAGCGAGCCGGGGATCGAGGGGTGGATCCGCGGGGCGATCACCATCACCGCAGCGACGATCAGCGCCGCACTGATCGCCCACACGAGGTGTGCGGCGTCCGCGTGGGCGAGCGACTGCACCGCCGCGATCAGCGCGTTCGTGCTCAGCTCACCGGGCTCGGCGGGGGTCGCGGTGGTGATCTGCGGGATCTGCTGCAGGAAGATGATGCAGGCGATGCCGAGGGTGAATCCCTCGATCACGGGCCAGGGGATGATCGAGACGACCTTCCCGAGTCTGAGCAACCCGGTGACCGTGACCATGAGCCCGGCGAGCAGCGTGACGGCGATGATCGCCTCCGCGCCGTAGTTCGCGACGATCGGCAGGAGCACCACGACCATCGCGCCGGTCGGACCGGAGACCTGCACGTTCGAGCCGCCGAACACGGCCGCGAGCAGTCCCGCGATGATCGCGGTGACCAGGCCCTGCTCGGCGGTGAGTCCGGAGCTGACGCCGAAGCCGAGCGCGAGCGGAAGGGCGACGATGCCCACGGTGACGCCGGCGACGAGGTCCTGCCGCCAGGTCCTCGGCAGGAGGCGGTAGTCCTCGCGCGCAGGCCACAGGGTGCGGGAGCGGGAGACGGACGCGCGGAGGCGCGCTCCGAGCGTCGGCGCCTCGGTGCGAACGGCCGACGGGGGAGTGGTGGGGCTGGTGCTCATCCGTCGGCCCCCCTGATCTCGGGCAGGCCCTGCGCAGCGCTGAGCAGGTCGGTGTCTTGGCTGAGCAGGGTCAGCAGCAGTGCGCGGGCGACGGCGAGCAGCTCGCGGATGCGTGGATCGGCGAGGCGGTAGAAGACGTGGCTGCCGCGGCGCTCGGAGATCACCAGGTGGTGGCGGCGCAGCACGGACAGGTGCTGGGAGAGGTGGGAGGCTTCGAGCTCGATCTCGGCCTGGAGGGCGGAGACGGTGAGCTCCTCGGTGTCGCTGAGCAGCTCGAGGAGGCGGATGCGGACGGGATGCGCGAGGCCCTTGAAGAGGTTCGCCTTCACCTCGTACAGGGGGCGCCGAGACTGGGATAGTGACATGATGGAATCATCATATTGACTATGGCCAGGGAAGTCACGAGTCTGTGGGGCGGTCGACGTGCGCGCAGCGCCCGTCGGCCGCCGTGCGGTCGAGCGTCGTGAGGCTCAGGCGTGCCGGAGCGAGGTCCTCGAGCTGGTCGAGGGCTCGGCGGGCAGGAACGACAGCCCCACCATCACAGCCGCGAGGACCAGATAGGCCCAGGTGTCGAGCGCATTCAGCGGGACGAAGTTCGCCATCGCTCCCGGGGCCACGAGCAGGCCGAACACCCACAGCACTGCGCAGACCACTGCCGCGCCGCGCAGGTAGGTGCGTGCCGAGCCGGTGTGGCGCGAGAGCGCGAAGCCGGCCAGGCCCAGGAGGATATGGACCAGGTTGTGCAGCACGGAGACCTGGAAGATGCCCAGCACCATCGCGCCGGAGCCGTAGCCCATCGCGATCTCGTTCATGTGCAGGGTCAGGGTGGGCACGACGCCTGCGAAACCGATGACCAGGAAGAAGATCCCGGCGCCGATCGCTCCCCAGCGCACCGGGGAGAGCAGGGGGTCCGCGTCCGCTCGGGTCAGGGGCTGATCCACGGGCCGTCGATGAACATTGTGTGTCCCTCCGTCCGTCTGCTCCCAGGGGAGCGTTGAACGTCCTGCCGGTGCGGCGTCCGCATCGGCCGCACGGCCGCTGGGCGGGGACTCCGTTCGGCGCCGTGGCTTTCAGACTATGCCCGTCCCGGAGGGTCCGGAAGGGGCGGGCCTGGTGGGCGGCTCGAAGCTGGTCGCCCGGGGTGCGGGCGCCGACGGCTGGGGTTGGGGCCGATGGCTGCGTTCAGGCGCCGATGGGCGTGCTCAGGCGCCGACGGCGCGGGCGATCGCGTCGGCGAGCACCACGTCGCCGAGGCCCGAGCCGAGGTTCTGCACGACCACGAGCCCGCCCGGCCGGCTGTCCCGCAGCAGGTCGCCGGTCGCGCCGGTCGCGCGCGGGTAGTCCTCGCCGTGCTTGAGCGGGCGGATCGACTCGAACTGCTCCACGTCGTCCGCGACCACGGTGCCGGTGCGGGAGATCTCGGTGCCCGCGACGGTGCCGTAGTCCAGCGGCAGCAGCGTCGCATCGGCCGGGACCTCGTCGGGGGCGAGCTCGAGGCCGGTGGGGCCCACGGGCAGGCCGGAGATCACCACGCCCGCCCCGTCGAGCGCGAGGGTGCGATCGGTGGTGGTGCGCAGCTCGAGGTCCGGGACGTTTTCGGTGCACCAGGCGGCCAGCTCGTCGAGCGCTTCCTGGCGCCGGCCCCACACGGTCAGCGGGCCGCGGCCGAGCGCCGCGATGACCCGGGCATGGGAGCGGGCCTGCACGCCGGTGCCGAGGAAGGTGATCGGGCGGTCGTCGAGCGCGAGGGAGGCGCCGGTGACCGCGGCGGTGCGCTGGGCGGTGAGCTCGGCGGCAGCCATGGTGGCGCGGGTGGAGCCGTCGGCCGCGGAGAGCACCATGAGCCCGTCGATCATCTCCTTGCCGTGCGCGCGGTTCGAGGGGGTGATCGTCACCCACTTCATGCCGAGCAGGCCGCGCTCCGGCCAGGCCGCGGGCATCGCGTTCGCGAAGCCGTTCTCCTCGTGGGAGACGTGCGACTTCGGGGTGACGGAGGCGGAGCCGTCGGCGAGGGCGAGGAGGGTCTCGCGCATGAGGTCGACCTGCGCGGTCGGTGCGGGAAGCAGGTCGCGGACACGATCGTCGTCGAGATGGAGCATTTCTCGACCGTAGCGTGCAGGCCGGGCTGCATGACCAGACGGCGTGACCTGACCTGCACGGAAAAAGCACGGTCACGGGCGGGGCGAGGTCCGGCCTACCATGGACGCCATGAATACCTG
>DAHVRS010000538.1 GCA_027322375.1 Brachybacterium sp.
GCCGACCTGCAGGTGCACGTGGCCGACGATCCCGGGACGGAGACCGGGCGTGGCCTGGACATCCTCGGTGAGGTGCTGGGCGAGATACTTCTCGGGGTCGATGAACAGGGTGTCCATCTGGACCTCGCCGTCCTTCCACTGCCACTGGTCGCGGGGGCGGTCCCAGTACAGCTCGATGCCGTTGCCTTCGGGGTCGGTGAAGTAGAAGGCCTCGGAGACGAGGTGGTCGCCGGTGCCGGCGAAGCGGGAGCGGGGGTCCTGGGCGGCGCGCAGCACGGTCCCGGCCAGCGCCGCCTGGTCCTCGAAGAGGAAGGCAGTGTGGAAGAGGCCGGCCTGGCGGGGGTCGACGCCGGGCAGGCCCGGGGTCGCGATCAGGCGCACGAAGGGGACGGCGCCGCGGCCGAGGACGCGGTGGATCTCGCCGCCCACGCGGGGCTGCTCCTCGAGCGACTGCAGGGCGAGCGCGTTCTCGTAGTAGGAGCTCATGAGCTCGAGGTCGCCGACGCGCAGGGTGACGGCGTCCATGGTGAGGTCGGCGGAGAGGTGGCGATCGTCCACGCGCGCAGCGGTGGCGGGCGCGTCGGCGATGGTGGCCGGAGTGGTAGCGGGGGTGGCGTTCATGGCGTTCCCTTCGAGGAGTGGGGTCGCCCCTCGCGGGGCATGCGTCCATCCTCCACCGCTTTGCTTGATTTTTCAACCATAAGCGCGGGCAGTGTGCTCGTGCTCATGGGCGGGACGAGGATCGACAGGAAAGACACGGGTCAGCACACGAGTGGCGGATGATGCGCGTTGTGTGGCGGTGCGGGATGCGTGGCGGAGGCGTTCCCGTGGGAACGCCAGCGACGTTCCCGCGGGAGCGACCGAGGGCGGTGAGCTCAGCTCACCGCCCTGTTGCCGGGCCCGCTCTCCCCTGCCAGCCCGGCCGCCGGTCGTCTCGACCCCCGAGGGCCCTGGGGGCGCTCCGGGGGAGGCGATGACTTCACGATAGGCCCGTATCAGGCGCGGCCGACGGGACCTGGGTCCCGTTCTCGCGCCCCCTCCGCGCGGCGCGGGCGAGGACGGCCTCGCGGGAGACCGGCGTCGAGGCGACCTCGCGGATCACGGCGGCCATCGCGATCGCGGAATCGTCGAGCAGTCGGAACCCCTCGGGCGAGGCGGCGTGATCCGCGAACTCGCGCGTGTGCAGGGCGCCGCCCGCGCCGGTGATCCCCACGAAGGGATGCAGGGCGGGCAGGCGCTGGGACACATTGCCCATGTCGGTCGAGGCGGCCGACGCCCCGAGCGATCCAGCGAGCGGCCTCCCGAGCGCCGAGATCGCCCGGTTCCAGGCGCGCCCGAGCACCTCGTCCTGGTCGAGCGGCTCGTAGACGGGCTCGCTCGCGGTGATCTCGAGCGACGTGCCGGTCGCGAGCGCGGCTCCCTCGAAGCAGGCGACGAGGTCAGCCTGCAGCTGCGCGAAGCTCTCCATCGTCAGCGCCCGGCACTCGAAGTCCACCACGGCCTGCTCGGGGACGATGTTCGTGACGCCGTCCTGCTGCGGGACGAGTGCGAGGCGCTCCCCGTCGCGGATCCGCTGACGCAGCAGCCCGGCGGCGACCTGAGCGACCACGGCCGCGTCGTTCGCGTTGATCCCGTCGGCCGGGTTCGCGGCGGCGTGCGCCCCGCGGCCGGTGAAGGTGGCGCGCCAGCGGCCGACGGCCTGGCTGGTCGAGCCGAGCACGTCGTAGGTGTCGGTGTGCGGGGTGGGGTGGGTCATGAGCGCGAGGTGCACGCCGTCGAACACCCCCGCGTCCAGCAGCAGCTGCTTGCCGCCGCCGTGCTCCTCCGCCGGAGTGCCGATGACCAGCAGGGTCAGGTCCAGCTCGTCGAGGAGACCGGGCACACCGGCGAGGGCGAGGGCCGCGCCGAGGGAGGCACCGGCGATGAGGGAGTGGCCGCAGCCGTGGCCGATTCCGGGCAGCGCGTCGTACTCCACGCACAGCGCCGCGACGAGCGAGCCGGCCCCGAGCTGCGCACGGAAGGCGGTGGGCAGGCCGCCCGCGCCGCGCTCGACGGTGAAGCTGGCCCCCTCGAGCAGGGTGGTGCAGCGGGCGTGGGCGCCATGCTCCTCGAAGGCGATCTCGGGATCGGCGTGGAGCGCGCGGGCGAGGGCGTGGATCTCCTCGCGGCGGGGCGCGTAGGCGGCAGCGAGCTCAGCGAGGGCGGGATCTGCGAGGGCAGGAGCGTCATCGGTCACGGCTCGATCCTGCCACGCCCCAGGCCGCGCCGAGCGCTTCGGCGCAGGTCGCGCGGCGCTGTGGCCGTCGGCCGTGTTCGTCGGCGGGAGTCGTCAGTCGCCGGAGCGCAGCAGCGGCGGCATGAGCGAGTCGCCGCCGCCGGCGCGGTAGAGGCGTGCGGGCCGCCCGCCCGTCGGCGCCGCATGACGATCCAGCTCCTCGAGGAAGCCCTCGGTGCGCGTGGCCTTGCGATGGAAGTTGCCAGCGTCGAGCGTGGTCCCCCAGACGCTCTCGTAGACGCCGCGCAGCTGGGAGACGGTGAACTCCTCGGGCAGGAAGGTGACCGCGAGTGTCGTGTACTCGAGCTTCGAGCGGGCGCGGTCCACGGAGACGGCCAGCACCGCGGCGTGGTCGAAGGCGAGCCCCACGCCGTCGAGGTCGGCAAGCGCCCACCAGCGAGCGTCAGCCACATCGTCGCCGCGCTGCGGATCGGGCAGGTCCGCACCGAGCGCCATGAACGCCACCGAGACCACGTGCCCGCGCGGGTCACGGCCGGGGGTGCCGAAGGTCCGCACCTGCTCGAGGTGGACGGCGCCGCTGCCCAGCGAGGCCTCGTCGGCGAGCACCCGGTAGGCGGCCTCCTCGAGGTCCTCACCCGGGATGATGAACCCGCCCGGCAGCGCCCACTTCCCGCGGTGCGGCTCGTCCTCGCGCTGGATGAGGAGCACGCTGAGCGCGCCGTCGCGGAGGGTCAGGACGGTGAGGTCGACGGCGACGTGGATCTCCGGGGCGTCTGCAGACATATGCCCAGACTAAGCGCGGTTCTGGTCAGCGTGACTGAAGCGGCGAGGCGAGTCACAGGCGCATCACGGTCATGCGCAGCCCGCGCTCGCCCCGTCGCCGTCCCTCCCCCGGGCTCAGCTCCTGCTGGGCGCCGAGGTCGGGCCGGGGTTCCGTGCGGGTCTCAGCCCTGCAGCCAGCGATCCCACTTCTCGGGCCGGTGCTCGGCCTCGACCAGTCGGACGGTGCCGGAGGTGGAGCGCATGACGATCGACTCGGTGAGGATGCGGTCGCGCTCGTAGCGCACGCCGCGCAGCAGGTCGCCGTCGGTGATGCCGGTCGCCGCGAAGTAGCAGTTATCGGAGGTGACCAGGTCATTCGTGGTGAGGACGCGGTCCAGGTCGTGGCCCGCATCCAGCGCGCGCTGCTTCTCGTCGTCGTCCGTCGGCGCGAGGCGGCCCTGGATCATGCCGCCGGTCGCCTTCACGGCGCAGGCGGCGATGATGCCTTCGGGGGTGCCGCCGGTGCCCAGCAGCATGTCCGCGCCGGCGCCGCGCGCGGCCGCGATCGCGCCGGCGACGTCGCCGTCCATGATGAATTTGACCCGCGCTCCGGCATCGCGGATCTCCTGCACGAGCGGCTCGTGGCGGGGACGCTCCAGGACACAGACCGTCACCTGGTTGACCGGCTTGCCGAGCGCCTTCGCGACGAGCTTGATGTTCTGCTCGACCGGCAGGCGCAGGTCCACGAAGTCCGCCGCGGCCGGGCCCACCACCATCTTCTCCATGTAGAACACGGCCGAGGGGTCGTACATGCTGCCCTTCTCCGCGACAGCGAAGACGGCGAGCGCGTTGTTGTAGCCCATGGCGGTGAGGCGGGTGCCGTCGATCGGGTCGACCGCGACGTCCACGTCGGGGCCGGTGCCGTCGCCCACGGCCTCGCCGTTGAACAGCATCGGCGCCTCGTCCTTCTCGCCTTCGCCGATCACGACGGTGCCGTTCATCTGCACGGTGTCCATGAAGGAGCGCATCGCGTCGACCGCGGCGCCGTCGGCCCGGTTCTTGTCGCCCGCGCCCACCCAGCGGCCGCCGGCGATGGCGGCGGCCTCGGTGACGCGCACGAGCTCGAGCGCGAGGTTGCGGTCGGGGGCGGTGAAGGTGGCGGCGGGTGCGGTCATGGGAACTCCCTCGTCGTCGAATAGGCGGCGTCGAGGCGCGGGACCTGCCACAGAGACAGGCCGATCATCGCCTGACGTGCACCGCTGACTCTACCCGGCCGTCCTCACCCGACCGCACCCCGCCCCTTTCCCCGCGCCCCACGCCCCACGCCCCACGCCCCACGCCCCGCGCCC
>DAHVRS010000031.1 GCA_027322375.1 Brachybacterium sp.
GCCGACCGGCCGGGCAGGGCCGACGACGACAGCATCGAGATCGCGCTGCTCGAGATCCAGGCGGCGGTGCGCAGGGTGCTGCGCACCGCGTCGCAGGCGAACCTCGAGCCGCCCTCGGACAGCGGCGGCTCCGTGCCCGCCGCGCGGCTGCGCCAGGTCAGCGCCATGGCGCAGTACGTCCGCGATCACCACCGCTCCCCGATCGCCGTCGCGGACATCGCCGCCGCCGTGCACCTGGCCCCTCGCACGCGATGACTGTGTTCCGCCGTACCGCCGGAGTGACGCTCGGGGACTACGTGACCATGTGCCGGGTCGCCGAGGCGCAGCGACTGCTGCTGACCACCTCGATGAAGGTCACCGAGATCGCGGACGCCGCCGGCTTCGGCTCGCTCAGCAGCTTCTACGAGCACGTGAGCGCAGCGTGCGGGATGACGCCGCGGGAGTACCGGCGGCAGGGTGGCTGAGTGCGGACGCGAGAGGACCAGCACGGGCGACCTGCACCGGCCTCCCCCTCACAGCGACACGGCGTCGGCGGGTTCAGGTCTCCATCGAATTCCAGCATGTTGAATCCCTGGGAACGGTTGAACGCCGGCAAGGAGCCGCAGGCACCGTCATCACGGACGTGCTCCGCCAACTCACCGGTGTGGGCGTCAGAGCCTCCTGGCATCAAGGGGAGGTTCTCGAGAGAGAGGCATCCGCACCGACACCCTCCGGCTCGGCTACCGCACCGGACCGCACGAGCTCCCGGCCGTGGCCAGCCCGACCGTCGGTCCGGCCGAGCTCGCACTGCTCCCGCATGATGAACGGACAGTCCTGCTGACCCTCCACCTCAGCGCCGGACGAGGTGAGGCCCTCGCGGCGCGCGGCTGGGGAGGCTACCCGGATGCGAGCGGCCCTCGAACGCCGCGGGATCGCCCTGGAGCGGGGGCGCTACGGCGCGACCTGGACCACCGACGCCACCCGTCGGGCGGAGGATCTGGCACGGGGGCGCAGCTGGCCGGAGGACGCACGGCCCACGGATCGCCGCCACCTCCGACACCGTGGGAGGCGACACCACCGTGGGAGGCGACACCGCCGGCCTCACCGACGTCGCCCAGCTGCTCGGGGCCGACCGGCTGCCGCCGACATCGTTGACCGCGGAGGGTTCATCGTGAGGGGCCGGGGGAAAAATGCACTCAGGAGAGTCGGTGCGGCGCCCTGCGTCGCAGCGGGCCTGTGGAGTGCAGAAATCCCCCGCCGCCCGAGTTCGCCCCGCTGAGCCGCCGTGTGCTCGACCCGGTGAAGGACGCTCGGCCCGGCAAAGCGTGCTCGACCCGGCGATGGGGCGCTCGACCCGGCGAGGCGTGCTCGGCCCGGTGAGGGGCCGCCCCGCGCTTCGCTCCTAGCGCATCCCGCCCCGCTGGGCGAGCTTGTCCTTGACCCCGCGCAGCGCGCGCTCGAGACCCGAGGCGTTGTCCTCCTCCTCGGGGATCTCCGCGTAGTCGACGACGGCCCGCATGTTCGCCACGTCGATGCTGGGCTTGCCCTCCTCCAAAAGGGCTCCGAGCCGCGCACCGATCAGTCCTTCGAGGGTGTCGGCCGCGTCGGCTCCGCGCTCCTGGCGTACGGTCTCCAGCCGCTGCCGGAGGAGCTTCGCGGCGACCTCCGAGGCGGGGATGGGCTCGGGGTGGCCCGCGACGGTGATGTGTTCCATGGTGCGTCCCATCGTGTCGAGGACCCACGCGCGCAGTCATCGGGCGCGCGGGTGCCGGGCGGCTGCGGCCGGCTCCCGGGCAGAATATCGGGTCCGCCCGCCGTGCCGTCGAGCCTTCCTTGGCGCCGAGGGCCAGCTGCAAGCCGATGGGACGGCCGCCTTCTCCCCACGGGCAGATCCCTCACCTCCCCTGGCCTCGTCCCCGTGGCCGCCGATAGACTCGGCCCGTCCACCATCGCTTCCCGCGTCGGCAGCGTTCCTCTCCCCGTCCCCGCGCTGGAGCCTTCGTGACCTCGCACTCCTCCTCGACCTCGCGTTCCTCGTCCACCGCCCCGCTGTCCCCCGGCCGCCTCAGGCTGGTCATCCTGGCGCTGTCCCTGGGGGCCTTCGCGATCGGCACCACCGAGTTCGCCAGCATGGGGCTGCTGCCGCAGATCGCCCGGGACCTCGCCGTGTCCATCCCGCAGGCTGGCATGCTGATCACCCTCTACGCCCTGGGCGTGGTGATCGGGGCGCCACTGGTGACGATCGCCGCCGTGCGGATCCCCCGCGCCCGCCTGCTGGTGCTGCTGATCGCCCTGATCGGGCTCGGGAACCT
>DAHVRS010000046.1 GCA_027322375.1 Brachybacterium sp.
GGCGAGCAGGTCCACGGCCTGGCCGGCGTGCCCGTCGCCGTCAAGGACGTGGTCGTCACCGAGGGCCAGCCCACCACCGCCGGCTCGAAGATGCTCGAGGGCTGGATCCCGCCCTACGACGCGACCCTGGTGCAGAAGCTGCGGGCCGCGGGCCTGCCGATCCTCGGCAAGACCAACATGGACGAGTTCGCGATGGGCTCCTCGACGGAGACCAGCGCCTACGGACCCACCCGCAACCCCTGGGACCGCGACCGGATCCCCGGCGGCTCCGGCGGCGGCTCCGCCGCGGCCGTCGGCGCGTACGAGGCGCCGCTCGCGATCGGCACCGACACCGGCGGCTCGATCCGCCAGCCCGGCGCCGTCACCGGCACCGTGGGCGTCAAGCCCACCTACGGCTCCGTCTCCCGCTACGGCCTGATCGCGATGGCCAGCTCCCTGGACCAGGCCGGGCCCGTCACCCGCACCGTCGAGGACTCGGCGCTGCTGCACGAGCTGATCGCCGGGCACGACCCGCGCGACTCCACCTCGCTGCCCGAGCCCGTCGGCCCCTTCGCCGAAGCGGCCCGGAAGCGGGACGTGAAGGGCATGCGCATCGGCGTCATCGAGGAACTCGAGGGCGGGGGCTTCGCACCCGAGGTCCGGGCCCGCTTCACCGAGTCCCTCGACCAGCTCGAGCGCGCCGGTGCGGAGATTGTCCGCGTCTCCTGCCCGAACTTCGAGTACGCGCTGGGCGCCTACTACCTGATCATGCCCTCGGAGGCGTCCTCGAACCTCGCGAAGTTCGACGGTATGCGCTTCGGGCTGCGGGTCATCCCCGAGGACCACCCCACCGCAGAGAACGTCATGAAGGCGACCCGCGGGGCCGGCTTCGGCGACGAGGTCAAGCGCCGCATCCTGCTGGGCACCTACGCGCTCTCGGCCGGCTACTACGACGCCTACTACGGCAGCGCCCAGAAGGTCCGCACCCTCGTGCAGCGCGACTTCGCCGCCGCCTTCGACAAGGTCGACGTGCTCGCCTCGCCGACCGCGCCCACCGTCGCCTTCCGCCTCGGCGAGAAGATCGACGACCCCACCGCGATGTACATGAACGACATCGCCACCATCCCCGCCAACCTCGCCGGCACCCCGGGCATCTCGCTGCCCTCGGGCCTGGCCGAGGACGGCCTGCCGGCTGGAATCCAGTTCCTGGCCCCGGCCCGCGCCGACGAGCGCCTGTACCAGGTGGGCGGTGCCCTCGAGGCGCTGCTCGAGGACGCCTGGGGCGGACCGCTGCTGGCCAAGGCCCCCGAGCTCGCAGGAGGCGCAGCCTGATGACCACCGAGACCACGCTCGTCGACTACGACGAGGCGATCGACCGCTACGACCCGGTGCTCGGCATCGAGGTCCACGTCGAGCTGGGCACGAAGACCAAGATGTTCGACGGTGCGCCGAACATCTTCGCCGCCGAGCCGAACACCGCGATCACCCCCACCTCGCTGGGCCTGCCCGGCTCGCTGCCGGTGGTGAACGGGAAGGCTGTCGAGTATGCGATCAAGATCGGCCTGGCGCTGAACTGCTCCATCGCCGAGACCTGCCGCTTCGCGCGCAAGCAGTACTTCTACCCGGACCTCACCAAGAACTTCCAGACCTCGCAGTACGACGAGCCCATCGCCTTCGACGGCTGGGTCGACGTCGAGCTCGAGGACGGGGAGATCGTGCGCGTCGAGATCGAACGCGCCCATATGGAGGAGGACGCGGGCAAGAACACCCACGTGGGCGGCACGACCGGCCGCATCCACGGCGCGACCCACTCCCAGGTGGACTACAACCGCGCCGGCGTCCCGCTCGTCGAGATCGTCACCAAGCCGATCCCGGACACGAAGGGCCGCGCCCCCGAGGTCGCCGCCGCGTACGTCCGCACCCTGCGCGACATCTTCCGGGCACTGGACGTCTCCGAGGCGCGGATGGAGCGCGGCAACGTCCGCGCCGACGTCAACGTCTCCCTGCGCAAGGACCCGAGCGCCCCGCTCGGCACCCGCACCGAGACGAAGAACGTCAACTCCTTCCGCTCCATCGAGCGCACCGTCCGCTTCGAGATCTCCCGCCAGGCGGGGCTGCTCGACGCCGGCGAGTCGATCATCCAGGAGACTCGCCACTTCCACGAGGACACCGG
>DAHVRS010000054.1 GCA_027322375.1 Brachybacterium sp.
TCCTCGGCCGGCTCTCCGGTGGGCGCGGTCCAGCGGGTGCTCGCCGTGGCGGCGGCGAGGTCGAGGATCCGACGGGTGCTGACGGCCGACGGGCCCGCGGCCGCCTGCTCGATCACCAGGTCGGCGAGCGGCTGGTAGGCCTGGGTGTACCCGCGCTGCAGCATCTGCTCGAGCCGGGTCGCCTCGCGGCGGTCACCGCGGGCGAGGGCGGCGCGCAGCGGGGCGAGCACCTCGGGGCCGCCGACGGGACGGTCGTCGTGCCGGTTCCCGGCGGCGGTCGCGGGGCTGCCGGTCCAGCAGGAGTCCTCGTTGAGCTGGAAGCGGGAGGCGGCCGGGTCGCCGAAGACCATCGCGCCGAGGCGCCCGTTCCCCAGCGGCAGGGCCTCGGTCCAGCGGGCGGCGGGGTCGTGCAGCAGCATCTTCATCGCGAAGAGTCCTCCAGAGTGGTGAGCAGAGCGTCGGGGGCGTCGTGCATGACGAAGTGGGCGGCGCCGGGCACCCGCACCGAGCGGATCCCGGCGGTATCGAAGCGGTCCTGCCGGGTATAGGTGCGCTGCTGCCCGGTGACCAGCAGCACCGGCTGCGGCAGGTGTTCGAGCAGGTCATTCGTGGCGGCGGCGTGCTCGTCCAGCAGGGAGCGGGCGCTGCGCACCAGGGCATGCGGGGCGGTGAGCCGCACCTCGGCCCGGCGCCACTCGGGCTCCCGGGCGAGGATCTGCTCGAAGCCGCCGCGTTCCAGCTCCTCCTCATCCACCAGGGCGATGTCCTCCGGCCCGGGGACGGGCACGTCGAGCGCCGGTTCGACGAGCACGAGCCGGTGCACGAGCTCGGGGTGACGGGCCGCGAGGTGCACGGCGATCGTGCCGCCGAGGCTGTGCCCGAGCACCTCCCGTGGCCCGCCGCCCTCGGCCTGCAGCAGGGCGGCGATCGCCGCGGCCATCTCCGGCAGTGTGTACCCGAATCCCGGCGGGGCGTCGCTGCGGCCGTGCCCGGGCAGGTCCGGGATCAGGGCGGCCCGGCAGCGGAGCGCCGCGAAGGGCGCCCAGCTCGCCGCGCCGTGGCAGCCCAGGCCATGCAGGTGCAGCACCTCACGCCCCTGCTCGCTCCTCGGCCCGCCGCCCGGCAGGCGGAGGCCGCGCAGCTGGGCGCCGCCCGTCGAGAGCGGGACCGTGACCAGGGGCGGCGTGCTCATGGGAGCAGGCCCAGCTCCCGCAGTCCGGTGGTGACGAGCTTCGCCACGCGGGTGGCCCCGGCAGTGCTGAGGTGGGTGTCGTCGCGCTCACCGTCCGGGAAGCCGGGCCATTGGCCGGGCTCGAGCCACAGGAAGGTCTCCTTCGACCGCTCCTCCCCGTCCGCCTCCCACATCTCGAGCGTGAGGTGCGAGAGGTCGATCAGCGGCACGTCCTCCTCCGCGGCGAGGGCGCGGACCGCCTGCGGGTAGCCGCCGTGGGTGGGGACCGCATGACCGTCCTCGAAGCGGCGGCGCTCGATCGAGGTGAGCAGCACGGGGATCCCGCCGCGGGCCCGTGCCCCCACGAGCATCCGCCGCAGCGCCGCCGGATAGGCGAGGTGCACGTCCGCGAAGCGCTCGTCGTCCTTGGGATCGTTGTGCCCGAAGGCGATGAGCACGAGGTCCCCCGGCCGCAGCTCCTCGAGCGCGCGGTCCAGGTGCCCCTCGGCCAGGAAGCTCGCCGAGCTGCGGCCCGAGACGGCCCGGTTCAGCACCTCGAGGCCGCTGGCCGCGCCGAGCTGCATCCCCCACCCCTCCCGCGGAGCGTGCTCGGGCGGGTACTCGCTCGCCGTCGAGTCGGAGAGCACGATCGCTCGCGGCGTCCCGCCCGGGGCGGGGGAGGGGATGTCGAGCCAGGTCGCGGGATCGGGAGCGGCGGGCAGCTGCGGGCCGCTGCTGGAGCGGCCGTTCCAGTCGTTGCCGTGCTCGGCCAGGCGGGCGTCCTCCCAGGCGAAGCCGCCCATGGCGCTCCACGGCTCGGCCGCGACATGCGGGCCGATGGTGCAGGCGCTCACGATCCCCTGGCCGATCGCATCGGGCTTCCCGCCCGGATGCCAGGGCCGGCCCAGGCGCACGCTGCCCGCCGGGACATCGTCCGTCGCCGTCAGCTGTGCCCCGTGCACGAGGATCCCGCGCGGGTTCTCGCGGGCCGTCGAAGGGGCGAGCAGGTACCCGGGGCCGACGCTGCGGATCTCCCCGCCCTCGATCAGGGCGGTCGCGCGGCCGTAGAGGAAGTCCACGTCTCCCACGATGAGGCAGTCGCGCAGGTGGACGCGCCGCACCGAGGCCCAGCCGGGAGCATCCAGCAGCACCGTGTCCTGCTGGCCCAGCAGGTGGCAGCGCTCCACGAGGATGCGGTCGCCACGGGTGCGCAGCGCGATCGCCTGGGTGTCGGGCCAGTCGGGGTGGAGCCGCTTGTCGAAGGAGTTCGCGACGGTCAGATCGCGCAGGGTGACCTGGTCGGCGTCGACGGTGAGCGTCGCGCAGTCCTGCACGTACGGCATGCCTGTGCGGTCCCGCGCCCCCTGGTGGAGGCCGAACACGATCCGCACGTCCTCGGCACGGCCGGTCGCGGAGCGGATCAGCAGCGGCGCCGCCCGCGGCGCGATCACGACCTGCTCCACGTACTCGCCGGGCTCGATCACGACCTCGCGCACCGCCGGATCCGCGAGCGCCAGCGACAGCGAGGGCAGCGTCCCGGCCCGTCGGCCGACGCGGACCGCACCGACGGCATCAGCCGCAGAGGCGGGCGGGGTGGAATCGACGGTCATGGTGCTCCTTCGCACGAGCTGACGCGAGATGACGCGAGACTGCAGGGGTGGCGCACGGCGGGCGCCCGGGGGGACGGGGATCAGGGCAGCGGGGCGGCCGGGCCCTCCGCGGCGGTGATCGCCGCGAGCAGATCGGGCACCTCGTCGCTGATCACCGGATGGTCGAACACGGCGGTGCGCACCACCACGTCCAGATGCTCACCCCGTTCGAGGCGGCGCGGGGCGTCCCAGGCGAGGCTGGTGCCCACCCCGAGATAGTCGGAGGCACGCACGAACCAGGGGTCGATGCGTCCCTGCGCCTCCTCGTCCTGCACCATCAGCAGGCTGCTCCAGGCGTTGCCGTGGCGGCGCTGCACGATCACGAAGGGGCTGCGGGAGCCGTGGGCCACGGCCTCCCCGCGGCCGCCCTCGACGAGCACCCGCACCTCGTCAGCGCCGGGGAGCCGCCAGAACAGCCCGCCGTAGCCGGCGCCGAGTCGGCCCCGGTTCGCGGGGCTGGTGAAGGTGACCGGATCCGCGCTGGGGCGCAGCCGGCTGCGCCAGCGCAGCCCCCAGCCGTGCGGACCGGGCAGCAGGTAGGTGCCTAGGCGGCGCTCCTCGTGCAGCAGGTCGGAGCCGTCGTGGGAGCGCCATTGCACGCGCGAGGCCAGCCCGTGGCCGGAGCGGTCCGGGGTCTCCTCGAGCGACTCCTGCACGCCGTGGTTGGCCAGCAGGGTCGAGCCGCGGCCCTCGACGTAGGTGCGCCCGCCCCAGTAGGTGGTGCCGTTGACGTCGGGGACCGTGAGCGAGAGCCCGAAGTGGTGGCGGTGGTCGCTGGGGTTCGTGACCGTCATCGCCCGCCCGCCGAGGGAGCGCACGGGATGCAGGTGCGGGCGGGGACTGTGCACGGGCGGCATCGAGCTGCCCGAGGCGGCGGCGGCCAGCAGCGTCCCCCCGGCGAGCAGGGTCCAGTCGCGGCCCTCCCTCACCCAGCCGAAGGGGAGGGTGGCGAGGTCCTCCGCGGCCGGGTCCTCCGTGCCGTCGCGGCCCGGCGCCGTGGGCACGCGGGAGGGCGGCACCCGGCCGGTGCTGTCGCCGACCTGCAGCAGCGGTTCGAGCACGGTGACCCCGCTGCCGGCCTTCCCCTCGGCGTCGTCCAGCCGCTGGTGCAGCAGCGACCAGGCGACCGAGCCCGCGTCGAGCTGCTCCTGGCCCACGCTGGTCAGGCGCGGCACCGCGAAGCGGGACAGCTCGATCCCGTCGAAGCCGGCCACCGAGATGTCCCCGGGCACGTTGACCCCGAACTCGTTCAGTCGTGACTGCAGCCCGAAGGCGACCAGGTCGTTGAAGGCGAGGGCCGCGGTCGCCTGCGAGGCGAGCACCGCCTCCGCCGCCTCGTAGCCGGCGGACATCGTCGCCCCGCCGGGCAGCACCTGCAGGGTCAGCGAGGGGTCGGCGCCGGTGAGGGAGTGCAGGGCCGCGAGCCGCTCGCGGTGGGCGGCGCTGCGGGGCGGCCCTGCGACGTAGACCAGGTCGCGATGGCCGAGCTCGCGCAGATGCTCCACCAGCTGGTGCATGCCGCTGGCGTAGTCGATCGCGACCACCCCGGTGCGCGGGTTCAGAGGCCGACGGTTCAGGACCACCACGGGGCCGGCCTGGTCGAGGACCTCCTCGAGGCTGAGATCGTCCATCCGCGGGGAGACCAGCATGATCGCGTCGCACTGGTGCCGGGCATCCCGGGCCAGCCCGGCCTCGGTGTCGGGGGAGCCGGCCTCGGCGACCAGCACGCTGTAGCCATCGGCCTCGGCGGCCCGGGAGATGCCGCGCAGCAGCGACTGGAACATCGGATTGCCCATGTCGGGGATGATCAGCGCGATCGTGCGCGTGCGCCCGGTGGAGAGGTTGCGGGCGGTGGCGTTGGGCCGGTACTGGAGGCGCTGCGCGGCCTCCCGCACCCGGGCCCCGATCCCGGGATCGACCGACGGATGCTGGTTGAGCACCCGGGAGACCGTCGCACGGGAGACCCCGGCCGCCTCGGCCACCTGAGTGATCGTGGGGCCGCCACGTCCTCTCGCCATCAGATCTCCTGTTCGCCGCGATGGACGACCACCGGCGCGAAGGATGCCCGGCGGTCCTCGAGTCGATGGTGCACCATGCCGAGGGCTGTCGCGAACAGGCCCACCTCCGCTCCGATCCAGTGCCCCTTCTCGGCCTGCCAGTCCACCAGCAGCGGCAGGCGCTCGCCGTCCAGGAGTGCGGTGAGGGTCACCCGGCCGCCGGCGGTGGTGTCGAGCTGGAGGCCGAGGGTGACCTCCGCGGCGGGATCGGCGGTGAGCAGGCGGTGGACCTGCACTTCCTCGGCGGCGGCGTCGGCGGCCATGGTGCCGGAGGCGAGGGCCACGCCGTCGGCGTCGCGCAGCAGCCCGGCCCAGGCGTAGGCGTGACCGAGCACCACCAGACCGGCCCGCTCGGGGGACTGCGGCGCCGACGAGGACGCGGGCGCGGGAAGGGTGAGCCGGGTCGACCAGGTGGACGGCTGCCCCGGCAGCTGCTGGCCGAGGATCGCGCCGAGGTCCCGCAGGTCCCCGCGCGGGCTCGGGGCGAGGGCGAGATCGAGGCGCCCCTGGCCGGTGCGGTGCTGGCCGGGCCGCGGGTTCGCCTGCCAGTGCCAGCGCGGGGCGAGCTCGGCAGCGGTGAAGTCATCAGAGCGCTGCGGCTCCGACCAGGGGCGCTGGGCGTCGCCGTCAGGGTCGGAGCCGGCACCGGTGCCGGAGGGCGAGTCGTCGCCGGCGTCGCTGTCGGCGTCGGGGTCCGCGGTCGTCGCACCGAGGGCGGGGAGCACGCTGACCGGCCGGCCGCGCACCGCATCGATCGGCTCGCCCATGTGTGGCCAGCCCTCCTCGTCCACGGTGACGGGCTGGGCGTGGGTGACCCGACCGAACACGCCGCGGTCCTGGAAGTGGAGGAACCACAGGTTCCCCTCGGCGTCGTCGACGAGAGCGCCCTGGTGCGGGCCGTTGACGGGGGAGGAGTCCTGTTCGAGCACGATCCGGTGCTCATAGGGACCGTGGATGTCGCGGGCGCGGAAGACCACCTGGTAGCCGTCGGCGACCCCGCCGGCGGGGGCGTAGATCCAGTACCAGCCGTCCCGGCGGTAGGCCTTCGGCCCCTCGAGGGTGACCATGCCGGGAATCGCGTCCCCGTCGATCACGGTGCGGGTGGGGGAGAGGGCGGCGGTCAGATCGGAGGTCACCTCGAGCACGCTGAGCTGGTTCTTCACCCGGGCGCGGGACTTCGCCCAGCCGTGCACGAGATGGGCGCGGCCGTCCTCGTCCCACAGCGGGCAGGGGTCGATGAGACCGTGGCCGGCCAGTAGCAGATGCGGCGCGCTCCACGGCCCGGCCGGATGCGGGGCGGTGAGCACGAAGATGCCATGATCCGGATCGGGATAGACGATATAGAAGGTGCCCGCGTGCTCGCGCAGCGACGGCGCCCACACGCCGCTGCCGCGACGGGGCAGGGCATAGTGCTCCTGCGGCACCAGGGCCGGCAGCGCGTTGGTCACGTGCTCCCAGTCCACGAGGTTGCGCGAGCGCAGCACCGGCAGCCCCGGCGCCCGGTTGAAGCTCGAGGCGATCATCCAGAACTCCTCGCCCACGCGGATCGCGTCGGGATCGGGCCAGTCCGCGTCGAGGACGGGGTTCGAACGGTGCTCCACAGGGACTCCTGAGCTAGGGGCGGCGCCGGGAACGCGAGAAACGGTGAACCGGTTTCTGCGGGCTTGGTCGCACACCATACCAGCGACCTCGCGGAAGGGGAAGCGGAGGGCTGCGGGATGTCGTCGCTCGTGGGCTGCGGCGCCGAGACCTGATCGTGACATGTCTGCAGCCTGCACCGATAGTGCATTCACCGAGGAGGATCGCGCACTGCTCGGAAGAGAATCGCCTCGAGGCGTTGACAGGGATTGGGTACGCGTCCAGACTGTGGCGAACGCGAGGAATCGGTTTATGAGGAAGCGGTTCCCCGCCCGACTCTCAATGAGGAGCAGAGGATCATCCATGGTGGCTGACCCCGAGATCGACACCCGCCCCGACGCCACCGTCGGGGCCGATGACGCGGCCGCGGCCCAGCGTCCCCCCGTGCAGCGGCGCCGCACGTCGCTGGCGCGGCGGATGTGGCGCTATCGCACGCTGTACCTGATGGCCCTGCCCGGCATCGTGTACTTCCTGGTGTTCAAGTACCTGCCGATGGGCGGGCTGATCATCTCGTTCCAGGAGTACCGGCCGTTCCTCGGCATCCTGGGCAGCCCGTGGGTGGGCTTCGAGCACTTCGTGCGGCTGTTCACCGAGGACACGTTCTTCATGCTCATGAGGAACACCCTCGTGCTCTCGCTGCTGCTGATGCTGATCTCGTTCCCCGTGCCCATCGTCCTGGCGCTCATGCTCAACGAGCTGCGCAACCG
>DAHVRS010000059.1 GCA_027322375.1 Brachybacterium sp.
CAGCAGGTCCGGGGTGAACTGGGCGCGGGTGAAGGGCAGCCCGAGCGCCTGCGCGAAGGACCGCGCGGCGAGGGTCTTGCCGAGGCCCGGCATGTCCTCGAGGAGCACATGACCGCCGGCGAGGATGCCGGTGAGCACGAGCTCGAGGGAGGAGCGCTTGCCGACCACCGCGGTCTCGACGGCGTCGAGGACCTTCTGGGAGGCGGCGGAGGCGTCCTGGAGGGTGAGGGGGGAGTTCTGGGTCATCAGTGCCTCTCCTCGCGCGGGGCGAGCTGGTGGAGGAATCGGTGCAGGGCCTTGCGGTCGATCGGCGGGACCTCACGGCCCTCGGCGGGGTCCCTGCGAGCGGTCGCGATGAGGTCGCGCAGGGCCGGGTCCAGCGGTGGGGCGTCGGGATCGCGGGCGCGCTCCTCAGCGATCTCGCCGAGCAGCAGTGCGAGGCCGCGCGCGGTCATGCGGCGGTGCGGCTGGGCGCCATGGACGAGGTCCTCGAGGCGGCGCACGCGCATGTCCTGGGCGTGGGGAAGGGCGTAGTCCGCGTCGAGGTCGAGCTCGGGCGGGTGCGGGCGGTCGGCACGATCCGCGCCGTGGCGCAGGAACCACCACACGGTGCCGCAGAGGAGGCCGAGCGCGGCCGGCAGCGGCAGCGGGACCACCAGGCCGAACAGGCTGCACAGCGCCGCGAGGCCGATGGCGAGCCCGGCGAGGAGGCCGGCGCGCCACACGAGGTCCAGCAGCTGGCTCCTCATGCGTCCGCCCCCGATGCTCCAGCCCTGCTGCCGCTGCTGCGGCGTCCCGCGGGGGCGGCGAGCTGCTCGAGGTCCTCGGTGAGGCGGTCCAGTGCCGCCATCGCCGCGGTGCGGTCCGCCTCGAGGAGCGGCTCGGGGTCGAACAGGGCCCGGCGGTACAGCGCGGAGAGGCGGTCCAGCGAGTCCCGGTCCAGCGCGAAGTTCGCGAGCACCTCGACCACGAACTCGAGGGTCGTCGCCGAGGGGCGGCGCGGCACCCCGGACTCGGCCAGGGAGCGCTCGAGCACCAGCCAGGCGGCGATCACCGCGTCCTGTACATCGACCACGGTGGACAGCGGCGTGCGCGCCTCCTCGAGGGCGGCGCGGGCCTGTGCGGCGGTGAGCTCGTCCTGCCCGGCCTCGGCGGCGATGGCGGGGGCGGGGCGCGCCAGGGCGCGCATGCGCACCATCAGCCAGACCAGGAGCACGAGCAGCACGACGCCCAGCACGGACAGCGCCACGATCACGGGGGTGCGGCTGGTGAAGATCTGCGGCGGCTGGGTGACCACATCGTGGGTCTCCCAGATCGGCTCGTCGTAGCCCTGGCGGATCTTCTCCGGAGCGAGGATCCGTTCGGTCGGTCCCACATAGGTCGCCGCTGGTGGGTGCTCGGCGGCGGCGCCGAGCGCGACGACGCCCAGCCCACCGAGCGCCACGATCAGCAGCAGCAGGGCCACGACGCGACGCTGCGTCAGGCCTCGGGTGTTCATCAGCCGATCTCCTCCTGGAACGCCGCGACGGTGTGCGGGGAGGCGACGATGACGCTCTGCTCGCCGGCGATACGGGTGAGGATCAGCGTCGCGCTGTCGTCCCCGAAGCGGCGGGGGCGCAGCTGGCGGCGCAGCTCCTCGGGCTGCACAGCGGTGCCGCGCTTCTTGATCTCGAGCACGCCGAGGCGGTGCTCGCGCAGGTAGCTGGTCAGGCGCTTGATGCCGAAGGGCATCACATCCCGCACGGAGTAGCCGCGCGCGAAGGGGGTGTCGGTGCGGCGCTCGGTGCTGAGATACGCGATCGACGGATCCAGGGTGCGGGCGTCGAGGTCATGCGCGAGGCGGCCGATGAGTCCTGCGCGGATCACGGCGCCGTCGGGCTCGTAGAGGTGATCTCCCAGCTCCCCGGGCTCCGGATCGGGGTGGGCGTGCGCCCCGCGGTCCAGGCGGTGGGTGCCGCTGCGGTCGATGAGCAGCGCGGAGGAGGAGACGCCGTCGCGGGCGAGCGGCCCGCACCAGGCGGCGGCCTCGAGGACCTGGCCGTGGAAGGACAGCCACTGGGTCTCGATCTCGGCGGGCAGCGCTTCGCGGTCCACGGCGGGGCCGAGCTTCGCGCCGAGCGGTCCGAGCTCGTTGCCGCCGCCGAGCTGGCGGGCGAGGTCGAGCACGGTGGACAGCGGCGGCTCGTACTCCTCGGGGTCGTGAAGGCGCCGGGTGGCGCCGCGAGTGGGAGCGCGTCGGGCCGGGTCCAGCCAGATCCCCTCGGTGAGGGCGGGGTCGTGGTCCTCGGCGGTGCCCAGGTGCACGGTCGTGGTGGGGAAGGGGCGCAGGTTCATGGTCGCGACGGCGACCGCGGCGGGGGAGCGATCCACTGCCCGCACGTCGAGGCCCAGCCCGGCCATCGCCATCGAGTCCCCGCCGATCCCGCAGCCGAGGTCGGCGACGGAGGTGATGCCGGCGCGCTGGAAGCGCTCGGCGTGCCGTGCCGCGATGGGGAGGCGGGTGGCCTGCTCGAGCCCGTCGGGGGTGAACAGCATCGTCCGGGCGAACTCGCCGAACTTCTCTGCGGCGCGGGCGCGCAGGCGCGACTGGGTCATCACCGCGGCGACCAGCTCGGGGGAGTGACCGTCCTTGCGCAGGCGCTCGCCCTGCCGCAGCGAGTCCTCCTCGCGGTACGGGGGCAGAGAGCTCAGCAGGGCCCAGCCCTCGCTGCTCAGGACGGGTTCGAGGGTGCGGACCGCCGCCAGCTCAGGATCGGCGGAGGAAGACGTCATGGTGCCAGGCTACCTGCTGGGCATGTGTCCGCCCTCACGCGCGGACGTCGAGGACGAGCTTCCCGCGGGTGTGGCCGTGCTCGAGCAGGGCATGGGCGCGTGCGATCTCCTCCAGCGGCAGCACCTCGGAGACCTCGAGCGGGTAGCGGCCGCTGCGCACGCCCTGTGCGAGGCGGTCCAGCCGGTCCCGTCCGGGCCGGATCTGCGGCACCCGCGCCGTGATCCCGCGCTCGTGGGCGGGGGTGAGGTCCGCGAGGGTGGGCAGCGGCACCACGATCCCGTCCTCGGCGACCACGTCGAGGCTCGGCACGAAGGTCGAGTGGTAGTGGGTGTCCAGGACGACGTCCACGCCGCGGCCGTCGGTGGCCCGCT
>DAHVRS010000076.1 GCA_027322375.1 Brachybacterium sp.
CCCCGAGTGTGCGCCAGTACCCCTTCGAGGAGAGCACGCCCACGTGGTGGCGCAGCGCCTTCGCGTGCGCGGCGCGGCGAGCGGCGGCGCGGGCCGGATCGGTCTCCTCGGTCGCATCGAGATAGGCGTCCATCGGCGCCTTCGCATCGATCACCACGTGCCGGTCCCCTGAGAGGTGGACGACGAGGTCGGGGCGCTGCGCCTTCTCCCCGTCGGCCCGTGCGCCGGTGAGCTGCTCGGAGAAGTCCACGTGGTCGAGCATTCCTGCGGCTTCGACGATGCGGCGCAGCTGCACCTCGCCCCAGCGGCCGCGCGCGGTGGGGGCGCGCAGGGCAGCGGTGAGCGCGGAGGTGCCCTTCTCGAGGGACTGTGCCCTGCGGCCCAGCTCCCCGAGGTGGTTGCGTAGCGCACCCTCGGCCTCGGCCCGGGCCGCTTCCGAGCGGGCGAGGTTCCGCTCGAGCTGGGCGAGGGTCGCGGTGAGCGGGGCGAGGGTGCGCTGCAGCTCCGCCTCCCGCTCCTCCTCCGCGGCGTCGCGTCGGGCCACGTCGCGCTCATGGCGCTCATCGGCCAGGCGCAGGAGCCGGTCCGCGGAGTCCTCGGCGGCCTGACGGCCGCTCGCGGCGGCGCGGACACGCTCGCGCAGCAGCAGGTAGGTCACCGCTGCGCCGAGCAGCGCGCCGAGGGCCAGGCCCAGCAGGAGGAACTGTGCATCGCTCATGGCTCCAGCACACCACGGGGGTGTGACAGCCGAGCCGCGCCACGCCCCGGCGCGTCCCCGGACGCGGGTGCTGGCGGGGTGTCAGCCGCAGTATCAGTCACGCACAGCATGCGCCTCGCGGGAGGTCTCGACCTCGCCCATGTGGGTGCTCGCCCAATCGATGAGGGCACCGAGCGGCTCGAGCAGGGAGCGGCCCAGCTCCGTCAGCTCGTACTCGACGCGCGGCGGGATCTCGGGGTGGACCGTGCGCAGCACGAGCCCGTCGGCCTCGAGCGAGCGCAGGGTCTGGGTGAGCATCTTCTGCGAGATCCCGTCGACCGTGCGCAGGAGCTGGGAGAAGCGGCGGGGACCGCCCTCGAGCGCGGCGATGAGCAGCACCGTCCAGCGGTCGCCGATGCGGTCCAGCAGGCGCCGCGACGGGCAGTCGCGCACGTAGGGGTCGTAGGGGAGCAGCGTGGTCATCGGACCTCCTGAGGCTGTGCGGGGCGCGGGCAGGGATGTTCCGGGGTGGTTACCGGAAAGTGCCTACTTCACGTCGGTGACTAGGTTACCTAGAGTGAGCGTGCAGGTCCACGGCTTGTTGATCACGGGTTCGTGGACGAACAGTTCGCACACCGCCCCGCAGGGGCAGAGAAGGAGAGCCCCTATGGCTCGCATCGTCATCCTCGGCGGCACCGGCTACGCCGGAGCGCACCTGGTCAACGAGGCCGCCTCGCGCGGCCACCAAGTCCTCGCCGTCAGCCGCACCGCCCCCGAGTCCCTCCCCGCAGGTGCCGAGCACCTCGGCGGCGACCTGCGTGATCCTGCCGTGCTCCGCACCGCGCTGGAGGGGGCCGACGCGGTCATCGCGACCGTCTCCCCGCGCGGCGAGCTCGCTGAGCAGGGGGCGCTGCGCGGGATCTACGCGCAGCTCGCCGAGATCGCTCGCGAGAAGGACGTTCGCCTGGGCGTGATCGGCGGGGCCGGTTCCCTCCAGGTCACGGCCGACGGGCCGAAGCTCGTGGACACCCCCGAGTTTCCGGACGCGTTCCAGGAGGAGGCGCGCGAGCTCGACGCCGTGCTCGGGGACCTGCGCACCGAGGGCGAGGGTCTGGACTGGTTCTTCGTGAGCCCCGCCGCGGGCTTCGGCGCCTATGCACCGGGGGAGCGGACCGGTTCCTACCGCCTCGGCGGCGACGTGCTGCTGACCGATGAGAACGGTGCCTCCGAGCTCTCCGGCGCGGACCTCGCGATCGCGCTGATCGACGAGATCGAGACGCCCGCGCATCGCCGCACCCGCTTCACTGTCGCGTACTGAGCAGGACCAATCCATCGGGACGGGTCCGCGTGGTGCGGGCCCGCCCCTGGACTGGCAGCGGCTGAGAGAGTCAGATCCCTGACGCTGTTCTGCGAGTCGCCGATCACCAGCGTGCGGATGCCCGACGTCGGCTGAGCGACGAGCGAGGACCAGGTGAGAGCAGAGGCTCACCCGCGTACCCTTCGGAACCGCGAGCGGGGCCCGTAGACTCTGCTCCCGTGGCTCTTACTATCGGAATCGTCGGGCTGCCCAACGTCGGCAAGTCCACCCTGTTCAACGCTCTGACCCGCGCGGAGGTGCTCGCGGCGAACTACCCGTTCGCGACCATCGACCCCAACGTCGGCGTGGTCCCGCTGCCCGACCCGCGCCTGGCGCAGCTCGCCGAGATCTTCGGCAGCCAGAAGCTGCTGCCGGCGACGGTGTCCTTCGTGGACATCGCCGGGATCGTCAAGGGCGCGAGCGAGGGTGAGGGTCTGGGCAACAAGTTCCTCGCCAACATCCGCGAGGCCGAGGCGATCTGCCAGGTCACCCGCGCATTCGCCGACCCTGACGTGACCCGCGTAGAGGGCTCCACCGACGCCGCCGGCGACATGGAGACCATCACCACCGAGCTGATCCTCGCCGACCTCCAGACCATCGAGAACTCGATGCAGCGCCTGGAGAAGGACACCAAGCGCGGCCTCATCGATTCCGCCGTGCTCGACAACGTCGTCACGGCGAAGGCCCTGCTCGAGACCGGCAAGACCCTCTACCAGGGGGCGAAGGACGCCGGCATCGACGTCACCCAGCTGCGCGAGCTGCAGCTCATGACCGCCAAGCCCTTCATCTACGTCTTCAACACCGACGAGGAGGGCCTCGCCGACACCGCCATGCAGCAGCAGCTGCGCGAGCTCGTGGCCCCCGCCGAGGCGATCTTCCTCGACGCGAAGTTCGAGTCCGAGCTCATCGAGCTCGACGAGGACGAGGCCGCCGAGATGCTCGAGTCCACCGGCCAGGAGGAGTCGGGCCTCAACCAGCTGGCGCGCGTCGGCTTCGACACCCTGGGCCTGCAGACCTACCTTACCGCCGGCCCCAAGGAGTCCCGTGCCTGGACCATCCCCAAGGGCGCGACCGCTCCGCAGGCCGCCGGCGTCATCCACACCGACTTCGAGCGCGGCTTCATCAAGGCCGAGATCGTCTCCTTCGACCAGCTCCTCGAGGCCGGCTCCATGGCCGAGGCGAAGGCCAAGGGCTGGGTCCGCATGGAGGGCAAGGACTACGTCATGCGCGACGGCGATGTGGTTGAATTTCGTTTCGCCGTATAACCTCTCGCGTCGATTGAGCGGTCTGACCTGCCGATGCGATGACCAAAATAGGTCAGCAGTCACTGTATAGTTCAGTGCATGCTGACCATTGCTTCACGCCTCGACGTCATGTACCGGCTCGGCCGAGCCATGGCGGACCCGACGCGATCCCGGATCCTGATGACCCTGCTCCACGGCCCGAGCTATCCGGCGGTGCTGTCGCGCGAGCTGGAGCTGACCCGGTCGAACGTGTCGAACCACCTGACCTGTCTGCGCGACTGTGGCATCGTGGCCGCCGAGCCCGAGGGACGGCAGACGCGCTACGAGATCGCCG
>DAHVRS010000083.1 GCA_027322375.1 Brachybacterium sp.
GAGCAGGGCGCGAAGGTGATCGCCCTGTGCAACACCCGCGGCTCCACCATCCCGCGCGAGGCGGATGCCGCGCTGTACCTGCACGTGGGTCCGGAGATCGCGGTCGCCTCCACCAAGGCGTACCTGGGCCAGATCGCCGCCTGCTACCTGCTGGGGCTCTTCCTCGCCCAGGTGCGCGGCAACCTCTACCCGGATGAGATCGCCGCGCTGATGGAGGACCTCGCACAGATCCCGGACCAGATCCAGCAGGTCCTGGACTCCTCCGCGCAGGTCGAGACGCTCGCCCGTGACATGAAGGACGCGAGCAGCGTGCTGTTCCTGGGCCGCCACGTCGGCTACCCCACCGCGATGGAGGGGGCGCTCAAGCTCAAGGAGATCGCCTATATCCACGCGGAGGGCTTCGCTGCCGGCGAGCTCAAGCACGGCCCGATCGCGCTGGTCGAGGAGGGGCAGCCGGTATTCGTCATCGTGCCCTCCCCGCGCGGTCGCCACTCCCTGCACTCCAAGGTCGTCTCCAACATCCAGGAGGTCCGCGCCCGCGGCGCCCGCACCCTGGTCATCGCTGAGGAGGGCGACGAGGCGGTCGTGCCCTACGCCGACGAGGTGATCCGCGTCCCCGCCACGCGCACCCTGTTCGCGGCGCTGCTGACGGTCATCCCGCTGCAGATCTTCTCCTGCGAGCTCGCGACCGCGAAGGGCCTGGACGTGGATCAGCCCCGCAACCTCGCGAAGTCCGTCACCGTCGAGTGACCGCCTGAGCACCTCTGCGCAGGGGAGGGTGTGATACTGCCGAGGTGACCACCTCGAGCTTTCCGATGCCCGGCCCCGAAGACTCCTTCGGCGGCCGGGCATTCGCGCCCCGGGACGACGGGACCGTGGTGGGGGTCGGCATCGACGTGGTCGGCATCCCGCGCCTCACCGCGATGCTCGAGCGCACCCCGGCCCTGCTGGACCGCCTGCTCACCCCCTCCGAGCGCCGCCTCTCCGCCGCCTCCCGCGCCGCGCGCGTCGCCGCGAAGGAGGCCGTGGGCAAGGCCCTCGGCGCCCCCGGCGACTTCTCCTGGCAGGACGTGACCGTGGAGCGGACCGGCTCCGGCCGCCCCTACCTGCGCCTGCGCGGCGCGACCCTGCGCGCGGCCGAGGCGCAGTCCGTCGCGCACCTGCACCTCTCCCTCTCGCACGACGGGGATGTCGCGACCGCGATCGTCGTCGCGGAGCGCGCGGGAGCCGACGGGGCGGACGGGCCGCGCCCATGATCACCGGCTGGAGCGCCGCTCAGGTCCGTGCCGCGGAGGAGCCCCTCCTCGCTGCCGGGCAGCCGCTCATGCTGCGCGCCGCCCGGGCGCTCGCCGACCACGTGCTCACCGTGTCGGAGGCCACGTCCGGCGCACGCATCCTCGTCCTCGCCGGTGCTGGCGCGAACGGCGGCGATGGCCTGCACGCGGCGGCGATGCTGCGCGAGGCCGGACTCACGGCCGACGCGATCACCGCCGCGGACCGCTGTCACGAGGAGGGCGCCGCCGCGCTCACCGCCGCCGGCGGGACCCTCCATCCCCTCGCCGCGCTCGAGCCCGACCAGCTCACCGAGCTCGTCAGCGGCAGCGCCCTCGTGCTGGACGCCCTCCTCGGGATCGGCGGCCGCCCCGAGGTGCCGGCAGCGCTCACACCCCTGCTCGACGAGGTCTGGCAGAGCGGGGTGCCCGTGATCGCCGTGGACTTGCCGAGCTTCGTGGACGCCACCACCGGGACGGCCGCCCCCGAGGCACTCCCGGCCCGGGAGACCGTCACCTTCGGTGCCGTGAAGACGGGACTGCTGCTGCCCGGCGGCGCCGAGCTCGCCGGGAGAGTGCACCTGGTGGAGCTCGGGCTCGAGGATCACCTGCCCGGAGAGCCTGCCGTCGAACGGTTCGAGGATGCGGAGGTGCGCGCCTTCCTGCCCCGCCCGGACCGTGCCTCCACGAAGTACCGCCGCGGCGTGGTCGCCCTCGCCGCCGGCAGCGACGCCTATCCCGGCGCGGCCGTCCTCGCCGTCTCCGGCGCCGCCCGCACCGGGGCGGGGATGGTCCGCTGCCTCGCCCCGCAGCGCGTCCTCGACCTCGTCCTCGCTGCCCGGCCCGAGACCGTCGGCCACCGGATCGAACGGGCCGATGGCGGCGATCGGGCGATCGACCTGGCCGCCGTCGGCCGCACCGACGCGCTCGTCGTCGGCCCCGGACTCCCGCCCGAGGACCCGCGCGCGAGCGCGGGCGTGCACCGCCTGCGCCGTGATCTCACAGACACCGCCGGCCTGCCGGGTACCGCTCCGGGCCGGATCGACCGCGGCGTGATCGACGCGGGAGCCCTCGCCGTCCTCGACCCCGGCGACCGGTTCGGCCCCGACGTGGTCCTCACCCCGCACCGCGGCGAGGCGGAGCGCCTGGCCGCCCGTCTCGCCATCGACCAGGACCTGCCCGGACCCGAACTCGCCCGCGCTCTCGCTGCCGCGACCGGGGCGACAGTCCTGCTCAAGGGCGCGATCACCCTCATCGCCCCCGGGGACGGCAGGCGCCTGCGCAGCCAGGACGACGCCACCTCGCAGCTCGCCACCGCCGGGACCGGGGACGTGCTCGCCGGCATCCTCGGCACCCTCCTTGCCGCGGGCCTGCGCGGCCCCGACGCGGCCGCGCTCGCCGCCCTCCTGCACGGCAGGGCCGGGCGCGCCGCCTCCCACGACGGCCTGCACCCGCTGGTCGCCCTCGACGTCGCGGACCACCTGCCCGCCGCGATCGGGTCTATCCTGGCGAGCGGCCCAGATGGAGAACGAGGAGTCCGATGAGCATCCCGATCCCTGCCGAGGACCCTCGGCACGTGCCCAACCGCGCGGTGATCGACCCGTCGGCGATCACCGAGAACACCCGCGCGCTGGGCACCCTGCTCGAGGAGCACACGGCCCTGATGGCCGTGGTCAAGGCGGACGGCTACGGGCACGGCATGCTCACCGCCGCCCGCGCCGCGATCGAGGGCGGCGCGACCTGGCTCGGTGTCGCCCATCCCGCCAGCGCCCTCGCCCTCGCCCACGCGGACCTCGATGCGCAGATCCTCACCTGGCTGTACGAGCCGCACACCGCGCAGGCGGTGCTGCCCGAGGTGCTCGGCGCCGGGGTGGATGTCGCCGTCGGCTCCGTGGAGATGCTGCAGCTGGTCTCCGAGGCCGCCCGGCAGGCCGACCGCCGCGCCCGCGTCCACCTGAAGATCGACACCGGCATGGGCCGCAACGGCATCCTGCCCTGGCAGATGCGCGAGCTCGGCGCCGCGATCACCGCGGACGATTTCGTCCAGCTCACCGCCGCCTGGACCCACCTCACCAGCGCGGACGAGCCGGATGATCCCGCGACCGACCAGCAGGCGGAGCTGTTCGACTCGGCCTGTGAGGCGCTCGCCGAGGAGGTGGGGCCGATCCCGCTGCAGCACATCGCGAACTCCGCCGCGACCCTCACTCGGCCGGACCTGCACCGAGACATCGTGCGCCCCGGTATCGCGCTGTACGGCTACCCGCCGGTGCCCACCGACGTGCCGCTGCGCCCCGCGATGACGCTCACCAGCCGCCTCGCCCTCGTCAAGGAGGTACCCGAGGGGCATAGCATCGGCTATGGCCGGATCCGGCACACCGACCGCACGACCCGCCTCGGTCTGGTCCCGATCGGATACGCCGACGGCCTCCACCGCGCCGCGAGCGACCAGGTCACACTCATCGTCCGTACCGAATCCGGGGACTACCGCGCCCGCCAGGTGGGCCGCATCAGCATGGACCAGCTCGTGGTGGACCTGGGCCCCAGCACCGACGCCCGCGCTGGCGATGAGGTGTTCGTCTTCGGGGACGCCGGCGGCGCCCCGAACGCCCCCTCCGCCGCGACCGCCGACGACTGGGCCGAGGCGGCCGACACCATCCCCTACGAGGTCCTCACCTCCGTCTCCGCTCGCGTGTCGAGGAAGGTCCTGTCATGAGCGTCCTCGCACTGCGCACCACAGACGCCGACGGCACCCGCCGGATCG
>DAHVRS010000111.1 GCA_027322375.1 Brachybacterium sp.
CCGCGCTCGATCGCGATCGCGACGCCCTCGCCGAAGCGACTGAGGGACTCCAGCGGGGTCCGGGTGCCGAGCGCGGTGAGTGCCTGGGCGACGCTCGTGCCGGAGCGGATATCGGCAACGGTCGCGGCGAACTCGTCGGGCAGGGCACCGGAGGAGGTGCGGGCCACGCGCTCCATCGCGGCGATGGGGCTCTCCCCGGCCGCGACCGCGAGAGCGAGGAGGTCCGCGACGGTCGGGAACTCGCGCGCCATCCGGGCGGCGCGGCGGGTGATCTCGACACCGAGCAGATAGTCGCGCAGCAGCACGCCGCTGACCGCACCCAGGCCCACGAGGAACGCACCGACCAGTGGGCTCGTCCCGCGCAGGGCGATCGCGGAGACCGCGACGGCCAGGCCCAGCAGCAGCCCGGCCACCGCGAACACGACCTGCTCGATGCGGAAGGAGTCCGTGGAGGTGCGTCTGCCGGCCAGGCGCAGGCGGCGCTCGAGCTGCTCTGGGCCGCCGGTAAGGCGTTCGAGGAGGGTCAGCGTACGCACCGCGACCGGCCCGAGGAGGTTCTCGAGCACGGTGCGGGCACGACTCGCGGGACGTGGGGCGGAGAACAGGGAGGTGGTGTGCGAGCGTCGCAGGTAGGGCGCGACGCGCGCCTCGAGGTCACGGGGGCGGAACCAGGGCAGCGCCCCGAGCACCAGGACCAGTCCCACGCCCAGCAGGAGTCCGATCCCGGCACCGGTCAGCACTGTGCCCGCACTGGTCATCGCAGCACCCGCTCGTCCTGGGGGAGGCGGGCGATCATCAGCATCACCCGGTAGGCGAGGACGGACACGCCCGCCCCGACCACGATGAGCACGAGCCCGGCGGCGGAGTCGTAGGCCTGCGCGGCCTGGGGCCGGGTCGCCATGAGTCCCAGCACGATCCAGGGGGCGCCGAGGGCGAGCCGGGCGGCGTTCACCGTCCAGGACTGGCGGGCTTCGAGCTCCGCGCGGGTGCGGGCGTCCTCGCGCAGGAAGGCGGACAGGGTGCGCAGCAGGCCGCCGAGGTCCGTACCACCCACGTCACGGGTGATGCGCAGGGCCTCGACGATCCTGTCCCCCACCGGATCGGCGAGGCGGACCTTCAACCGGTCCAGGCACGAGGCGAAGTCGCCGCTGGCCTGGTAGTCCAGCGCGAACTCGGTGAAGGCGGGGCGGAGCTCCTCAGGACCCTTGCGGCTGAGCTGCACGAGCGCCTCGGGCAGGGACAGCCCGGCACGGACGGCGGAGTTGATGTGGTCCACCGCCTCGGGCCACACCTCCCGCATCGCGGTGGTGCGGCGACGAGCGGCGGCGCGCAGCACCAGCAGGGGCAGCAGGGTCGCGCCCGCGCCCATCGCGACCGAGGGCACGACCGCGCTCGAGATCGCCCACAGCACGGTGGCGACCACGAGGCCGAGGCCTGCGCTCAGTGCCGGCACAGCGGCGGGCGGGACAGTGTCCAGGCCCACGGTGATGAGGTCGTCGCGGATCCGGTCGCGCCAGAGCTGGGCGGCACCGCGACGTGGCGGGGCACCCTCCTCCTCCCACAGCGACCACCAGATCGCGAGCAGCCCGAGGCCCGCGATCAGCCCGAGGAACGCGCCGTCACTCATGCGGCCCTGCCCAGCAGCGCGGCGAGGTCGTGCCCGTGGCGGGCGAAGCGCTCGGCGTGCGGCGGCTGGCCGTCGCCGCGCACCAGCTGGTCGCCGCGCAGGGAGAAGACGTCGGAGACCTCGATGATGCCGTCCTCCACGCGCCCGCTGAGCCCGGCGATCTCGCGCACCCGGCGGCGGCCGTCAGCGAGCATGTCGAGGTGGACGACCAGATCGATGGCGCTGGCGACCGTGGGGACCACGAAGCGACTGGAGACGTTCTCCCCCGCCAGCAGCGGCAAGGTGCACAGCTTCGTGACCGCGTCCCGGGCAGAGTTCGCATGGATGCTCGCGAGGCCTGGGAGTCCACTGTTCAAAGCGATCAGCATGTCGAGGGACTCGGCTTCGCGCACCTCGCCCACGATGATCCGGCTGGGCCTCATGCGAAGAGCTTCCTTGACCAGGCGGCGCATCGAGATCTCGCCGGTCCCCTCGAGGTTCGCCTGGCGGGTCTGCATCGCGACCACGTCTCGCAGGGCGAGGTCGAGCTCGAACACCTCCTCGATCGTCACCACGCGCTCGCGCGCGCCGACGGAGCGGGCGAGGCAGCGCAGGAAGGTGGTCTTCCCCGCGCCCGTCGCGCCGCTGGCGATCACGTTGAGCCCGGAGGCGATCGCGGCGTCGAGGAAGTCCGCAGCCTGCTGGGTGAGAGAACCCAGCGCGACGAGACCTTGCAGGTCGTAGGCCTTGGCGACGAACTTGCGGATGTTGATCGCCCAGTGCGAACGGGTCACGCTGGGGATCACCACGTGCAGGCGCGAGCCGTCTGGCAGCAGCGCATCGACGAACGGGGTGCTCATGTCCAGGCGCCGTCCGCTCGTGACGAGCATCCGCTCAACGATCCCGCGCACTTCCGCGTCGCTGAGCACGATCGTGGTGAGCTCGCTGCGCCCGTCCCGCGCGCAGAACACCTGCGAGGGGGAGTTGAGCCAGATCTCCTCGACGCTCGGGTCGTCGAGCATCTCCTGGAGCGGACCGAAGCCGCCGATCCGGGCGGCGATCTCGGCGACCATCGTGTCGCCGTCGCGCAGCACGGGCACCTCGCCGGAGGCGGAGCGCTGGTCGTAGTCGGCGACGACCTCGCGGATGAGCGGCTCCAGCTCGTCAGCGCGGACGTCCAGTCCGCGGCGGCGGATGAGCTCTCGCGCTTCACTCTCGATGATGGCGGCGGCGTCCATGCCTCCCCTTCCCGGCCCTACCCGCCGGTCCCTCGACCCCTCGATGACTGTGACGCACGTCGCGTCGTCCCGGACACTGTAGGGGGAAATCGCGCGGTGCGAGTCAGCCGCCCAGGAAATGTGGACAACTCTCCCCGGCTCCTCCCATGGCAGGATGACTAGCGTCCGTGAGTCCTCCACGACCCGAGGAGCTTCCCCATGGCCGAGACCACCACGACGGGCGAGGATGCCCCGAAGCTGTCCGCGCCCACGCTCAAGTACATGGTCAAGCGGGTGATCTCCGAGTTCCTCCGCGACGGCGGCACTGACCAGGCCGCGAAACTCACCTACTTCATGGTGCTCTCCATCGCACCGACGCTGCTGGCGCTGTTCTCCCTCGCAACGCTGCTGCTCGCCGGGATCAAGGACCAGATCGCAGATCTGCTGGTGGACCTCGTCAACCAGGCGGCGGGCGGCAGCGAGCTCGGAGCGGAGGACGCGGTGCGCTCCACCGTCACTTCCCTCATGGGCTCGGCGACCGGCGGGACGATCGCACTGATCATCGGTATCGGCACGGCCCTGTGGTCGGCGTCGGCCTACATCAAGGCGTACGGCCGGGTCGCGAACCAGATCTACGAGGTGCCCGAGGGTCGCGGACCGATCCGCATGAACGGCACGATGCTGCTGCTGACTCTCGCGATGATCCTCGGGATCCTGCTGGTGATGATCTCGGCGCTGCTGAACGAGACCCTCGTCGACGGGCTGCTGGGCCCGATCGCCTCCTCGATCGGCGCGGAGGGCGCGCTGAGCTTCCTGATGGATTCCTTCCTGCCGATCTGGGCGTGGGTGAAGTGGCCGGTGATCCTCCTGATCGCCTTCGCACTGATCTCGCTGCTGTACTGGGGCGCGCCGAACATCGACAAGCCCTTCCGCTTCATCTCGCTCGGCGGCGTGTTCGCGATCCTCGGCATCGCTCTCGCCGCCGTCGCCCTGTCGATCTACATGGGCACCGTCGCCAGCTACTCCAGCTACGGCGCGATCGGCGGCATCATGGCCGTGCTCTTCGCGCTGTGGATCATCAACATCGTCATCATCCTCGGCGCGGAGGTCGACGCGGAGTACGAGCGGGCCCGCGAGCTCGAGGCCGGCAAGCCCGCCGAGGACTCCCTCGCCCTGCCGATGCGCGAGTCCAAGGGCGCGGAGAAGGCCGAGGCCAAGCGCGAGGCGATCATCGACGAGGCCCGTGACATCCGCCTGCAGAACCTCCATCACGACGCCGAGGCGTACACCGGCCCCGATGCGCGCCTCACCCCGCGCCACGGCGAGCCCGTCGTCGGTCCCGAGGGTGGGGACGAGGGTGCGGCAGAGTCGAAGGAGTCCTGAGATGTGCGGACGCTTCGCGTTCTACCAGGAGATCGACCCGCTGCTGAACGACCTCGGCGCTGTCGACCTCGAGGACCCGCGCCTGCGCTCGCGCTGGAACATCCCGCCCACGGCCCCGATCCACGTGGTCACCGAGTCGATCGACAAGGAGACGGGTGAGGTGGTGCGGGCCCTGCGTGCCGCCCGCTGGGGGCTGCTGCCCCCGTTCGCGAAGGACGCCTCCTTCTCCTCCCGCACCTTCAACGCCCGCCGCGAGACGCTCGGCGAGAAGCCCAGCTTCCGCGGCAGCCTCGCCCGCTACCGCGCGATCGTCCCCATGGACGGCTATTACGAGTGGGTGCGCGACCCCTCCGGGAAGCGCAAGCAGCCCTACTTCATCGCCCCGGCCGACGGGTCCCCGCTGTACATGGCGGCGCTGGTGGCCTGGTGGAAGGGGCCGGGCGGGCACGAGGGCCCGGCGGCGAGCCCGGATGGGTCCTTCCTGCTCTCCACCACGATCATCACCCGGGAGGCCACCGGCGAGCTCGCCGAGATCCACGACCGCACCCCGATGATGCTTCGCCGCGAGGAGGTGGACGTCTGGCTCGACACCGCGCAGGACGACCGCCATGCCGCCCAGGAGTGGATCCTCGAGGACACCCACCATCTCGACGATGCGACTCTCAGCGTGCGCGAGGTGGACCCGGCCGTCGGGAAGGTCGGCAACGACGGGCCCGAGCTGCTCGAGCCGCCGCAGCGCCTGCTG
>DAHVRS010000113.1 GCA_027322375.1 Brachybacterium sp.
CGCAGCGTGCAGGTGCTGGCCCCGCCCGTGATCGGGCCGTGGCGCACCGGCACCGTGGTCCTCGACTACGGCCTGACCCGGTTCAGTGACTCCCAGGCCCGCAGCACGATCCTCCCCGCGCTCGCCGACTGTGCCCGCAGCACCTCGCCCCAGCCGCCGGACTGCCCCTTCAGCGTGGACCTGCCGGAGGGCACCCAGGGAACTTGGCGCTTGGTCACAAGCCCGACTCTGAGCTACGTGTCGATGCGAGGAAGCAGCGTCAACTACCGCGGGACGGGGCTCGTCGCCGAGTTCACCGAGACCAGCAGCCTCGCACCGGCGGGCTTTACGGCCGCCGTGAGCGCCGCAGCGACGTCAGTGCCGCGCACGCACCTCACCACCGTCGACGTCGGCACCTCGCTGCGCCGCGGCGCTACGGGGTTCCGGCTCGAAGGGTGGGGCTGCACCTCGCAGCGCGCCTGGCCGGCCTGACCCCGTGGGCCGACGACGCGCTGTGGCGCAGCCAGCGGGCTCAGTGCGCCTCGGGCCCCGTCTCGGCGAGCTCCGGCGCCTGACCCTCGTCCGGCGACTGCCCGGCCTCGGGCTGCTCCTCCGGCGCGCGCCGCACGAACAGCGCGATCCCGATCGTCACCAGGCCGAGCACGGCGGAGAGCGTGAACGCGGCAGAGGTGCCGTCGGACACCCCTGCGAGATGGTCGCCGCCGCTCGCAGCGGTGCCCGCGGCCACGCGCGCCATCACCGCGACCATGAGTGCGGCGCCCGCAGCGCCCGCGACCTGCTGCACCGTGCCCACGATCGCGGAGCCGTGCGGGTACAGGCGGCGCGGCAGGGAGCCCATCGCGGTGGTCATCAGCGGCGTGAACACGAAGGCGAGGCCCAGCGACATGGTCACGTGGCCCACCACGATCAGCCATGCCTGCTCGGGCACGCGGGAGAGGATCCCGATGCCCACCACCACGGCGGCGAGCCCGGGCACGAGCAGCGGGCGCGGCCCGACCTTGTCGAAGAGGCGGCCGACCAGCGGGGCGAGGAGGCCCATCGCGAGACCGCCCGGCAGCATCATCAGGCCCACGGCGAGGGTGGACAGCGCCAGCACCTTCTGCAGGAAGATCGGCAGCAGCACGACCACCCCGAACATCGAGCCCATCATCACCACCATGAGCACCACGGTGAGCGTGAAGGTGCGCGAGGAGAAGGTGCGCAGATCCAGCAGGGCCCGCTCCTCGCGCTGCAGCACGAGCTGACGCCACACGAACAGCACCAAGGACACCACCCCGAGCAGCAGGAACAGCAGCGACACAGTGGTCGACCCGCCCGCCCCCTCGGCGGAGGCGCCGCTGGAGAGCCCGGTCAGGCCGTACACGAGCGGGCCGAAGCCGGTGCCGGCCAGCAGCACGGAGAGCACGTCGGCCCGCTGCGCGGAGCGCTCGCTGACGTCCTCGATGCGGCGCAGACCCACCAGCAGCGCGATCACCGCGATCGGCAGCACCACCAGGAACAGCGCCCGCCACGGCGCGACCGAGAGGATCAGCCCGGAGAGGGTGGGGCCGGCGGCCGGCGCGACCGAGATGACGATGGAGATGTTGCCCATCACCTGGCCGCGCCGCGAGGGCGGGACCAGGTTCATCACGGTGGTCATCAGCAGCGGCATCATCACCGCGGTGCCGGAGGCCTGCACGATGCGGCCCAGCAGGAGCAGCAGGAAGGACGGCGCCGCCGCGCAGAGCACGGTGCCCACGGTGAACGTGACCATCGCGAGCGCGAACACCTGCCGGGTCGTGAAGCGGCCCATGAGATAGCCGGTGATCGGGATGACCACGGCCATGGTGAGCATGAAGCCGGTGGTCAGCCACTGCGCCGTGGTCTCCGCCAGGTCCAGGTCGTCCATGATCGGAGGCAGCGCGACGGACAGGATCGTCTCGTTGAGGATCACCACGAACGCACTGATCAGCAGCAGCACGATGACGCTGCGGTCGCGCGGGGCGATGGCGTCCTCGAGGTGTGCGGGGGCGGAGGCGAGCGGGGGAGCGGACGGGGAGTCGGCGCGGGTCACGGAGGAAGTGTAGGAACGGCCCGTCCCGAGGCACCAGATCTTTTCAGGAGGTCTCTCTCACGCCCCGGCGGGGAATGTTCGAGCTCCGACGGGGAATGCTGATCCGCTCCAGCGGCAGGAACGCGGCCCAGCACACCACCGTGGGCAGGAAGTGGATCCCGAGCAGCAGCAGGGTGGAGAGGTGGAAGCCGAGGTAGAGCGCGATCGAGACGTACAGCGCCTTGCCGCGCAGGAACAGCACCACGGGGGAGAGGGCCTCGATCGCGAGCCCCGCCCACTGCGCGGGGACGAACACCCACGGCGCGTTCTCCACCAGCCAGTGCGCGATCGGGCTGCCGCGGCGGATCGAGGCCCAGGTGAGGATCGCGCTGTTGCCCCAGGCGGCGAGCGAGCCGGTGTAGAGGATCTTCGGGATGATCGAGAAGAAGTAGGTGGAGACCACGGCGATCTGCACGCAGCGCAGCGCCCAGCCGCCCGCCTCGCTCTCCGGCTCGGTGGCGGCGTCGGCTGCGGGGCCGACGGGGGCCTCCGCCCCCGCGCGCGCGTCCGACAGGGGCAGTCGCACGGTGGGCAGTACCGCGACTGCGACCAGGAGCGCCATGTGATCGTGGGCGACGTAGCCGTAGGAGTTGCTGTAGAGCATCCACACCCAGTACGCGACCGCGACGACAACCCCGGTCACCCGGACCGCACGGGCGCTGGCTCGTCGGCTGTCCCGTCGGCCGCGCAGAACGCGCTTCAGCATCCCGTCCAGCCGGCCACCCGCGATCACGACCGCGCTCCCCAGCAGGATCACCGCGAGAAGCATCGCGGCGAGGCCGGGCGTGACCGCCGGCAGGTGCAGCAGGCGGGCGAGCGCGACGGGCCGGTAGAACGCGGCATTGCCAGCATGGGCGAGCACGTCGCGGGAGAAGGTGAGCACGTCGAGGATCACCATGACGTGCACGATCACCTGCAGCGCCCGCACCCGGGAGAGGGGCACGGCGGTCAGGAACGCAGCCCGGAGCCTGGTCCGCAGCGACGCGGCGAACGGGCGGCGCTCGGCGGTCATGGCCGCTCCCATCGGGTCACCTCCACGAGCTCGGGTTCCCCGTCGGCCGCCCCATCGTGCAGCGAGGTGACCTCCTGGCACAGGATCAGCGCGTCAAGGGGTGGCTCCTCCGCGTGGCGGCGGTCGTAGTGCGCGGCGAGCGGGGCCAGCAGGGTCGGGTCCGCCTCGATCGCGGGCAGGGAGTTCTCCACATCGCTGCGCTCGATTCCCACCGTCCGCTGCCCGAAGCGGATCTCGAACGGTTCCTCCCCGTCGCGCACTCCGCGCAGGCATGTGGAGACCACCTCGCCGTCCGGCGGGGTGCCGTAGGAGAACTGGTCCAGCACGCCGAAGGGGAAGAGGTCGTTCGAGCGGGTCAGGCCACCGGTCAGCAGCAGGCCGAGGCACGCGAGCACGGCGAGGACGCGCCAGGCCGCGGAGGCGGGGCGGAGCGAGGTTGCGGCGGGCACCGTCCGAGCGTACTGGCAGGTCGCGGCGGAGTGCCGGAGGTGCGAGCCGGCTGCTCGCGAGGGGGTGCGGCCAGCGTCACCTTGTACTGCGTAAATCCACAGCTGTCATTCCGCAGCGTGGGCGTTTCGGTAAAAAATCAGCCAAATCATGGGCCGGAATCCGTCACCGACGGGGAGAGGGGCCTCGGGGTCAGGCACCGTGGAAAGCGCTCGGACAGTCGCGCGCCGGTCCTGTGACCTGCACGCCCAGCAGAAAGCGCCTCAGCGCAGGATGCCGGAGCACGGTCCGGACGTCGCCCCCTTCCCCAGGAGATCCCCGATGACCGCTGTTCGTCGCCAGCCCTCGCACCGCGCTGAGGGCAACGCCGTCTACTTCCGCAACGTCCAGTTCGCCCCGAAGCTCGCCGCCGTCACCGGTGGCGCGGTCGTCGTGGCCGGCCTCGGTGTCACCGGTGCGGGCGTCGCCACCGCCGACGACACCGTCTGGGACAAGGTCGCCCAGTGCGAGTCCGGCGGCAACTGGTCCATCAACACCGGCAACGGCTACTACGGCGGCCTCCAGTTCTCCCGCTCCACCTGGACCGCCTTCGGCGGCGGCCAGTACGCGACCACCGCGAACAAGGCCACCAAGGCCGAGCAGATCGCGGTCGCCAAGCGCACCCTGCACACCCAGGGTCCCGGCGCCTGGCCCGTCTGCGGCAAGCGCGCCGGCCTCACTCGTGCCAACGGCGGCGCCGACCCGAACGCGCAGCCCGACGGCCGCACCTCCGACACCGCCTCCCGGGACAGCGACCGCACCAGCCCCACCTCCGGCGCGCTCGTCGTCGACGGGAAGTTCGGCCCCGCGACCACCCGCTCGCTCGAGAGCTGGATCGGCGTGACCCCCAACGGCTCGCTGTCCACCTCGGACATCAAGGCGCTGCAGAAGCGCGTCGGCGCCACCCAGGACGGCAAGATCGGCGCCGAGACCACCCGCAAGCTCCGCGCCGTCATGGGCCTGTCCAGCAACGGCGCCTGGGACTTCCGCACGAACTACTCCACCGTGAAGGAGCTGCAGACCTTCCTCAACAGCGGCGCGACGGGCTCGGCCCCGGCCACCTCCGCACCGAAGACCTCCGCCCCCTCCTCGAGCGCCTCGCTCGTGGTGGACGGGAAGTTCGGCCCCGCGACCACCCGTGCGCTGGAGAGCTGGATCGGCGTCACCCCGAACGGCTACCTCTCCACCTCCGACATCAAGGTTCTGCAGAAGAAGGTCGGCGCCACCCAGGACGGCAAGATCGGCGCCGAGACCACCCGCAAGCTGCGTGCCGCGATGGGCTACAGCAACAACGGCGTGTGGGACTTCCGCACCAACTACTCCACCGTGAAGGCGCTCCAGCAGTACCTCAACGGCTGAGCCGGGCGGGCCGCGCCCGCGCGCCGTAGCTGCGCACCGCACCACCGA
>DAHVRS010000148.1 GCA_027322375.1 Brachybacterium sp.
ATGGCGAGCGGGATGCCGCGTGCGTGCAGGGCGCGCACCACCTCGAGGTGCGCGGCCGGGACGCGGGGCCGTTCCCGGCACGCCTCCACGTACGCGGCGGTCACCTCGTCGAGGAGCGCGCCGGTCGTGACCGCCTCGGCACGACTCACGAGGAGCGCCGCGGCGATGTCCTCCTCGCTGCGACCGAGCAGGGCGGCGTACTCGCCGGGCGCGAGCGGGGCGAGGTCGAGGGCGGCGAGGGCGCGGGCGTAGCAGTCCTCGAGGAGGTCCTCGTCCAGGGACAGGGTGCCGTTGAAGTCCAGCAGCACGGCTGTCGCGGAGAGGAGCTTCTCGACGGCGAGGGCGCGGGGGTCACCATTCATGGTCGAGGTTCCTCGTCGGGCCGACGGACGGGGTGTCGTGCAGGGCGGCGACCTCATGGCCGGCCTCCCACCTGGCCTCGGTGACGCCGAGCAGCTCGAGCAGCAGCGGGGTGACGTCCTCGCTGCGCAGCGGTCCGCGGCCCTCCCCGCGACCGCCCGCGCCGCCGGCGCCGTCGGCCCCACCCGCACCCCCTCGCTCCCGCAGCTCGCCGAGCTCGCGCGCCACCACCGTCTCGCCTGCGCGGAGGAGCTGACCGCTCTCGCACAGGCGCAGCCCTCACAGCCTCTCGTCGTCCCCTGACCACCCACCCCGACAGCACATCCCGCACCACCTGCAGTTCCGCCACCACCAGCAGTTCCCATACTCAGGAGTTCACCATGACGCATCCCCGTCTCTCCCGTAGTTCCGCGCTCGGCCTCGGCGCGGCGGCAGGTTCGCTGGCACTGTTCACCGGCTGCTCGACCAGCACCTCCGGCTCCGGATCCGGCGGGGGCAAGGAGGGTGGGATCTCCCTGTGGATCTGGCCCGAGGGCTTCGCCGACGACGTCGTCGCCGACATCACCGAGCGCTTCCCCGACGCCGGCTTCACCCAGACCGTGCAGGGCGGCGACTTCAAGCAGAAGCTCCAGACGACCCTCCAGGCCGGGAAGGGTCTGCCCAACATCACCGGCATCAAGGGCGAGGACATCGCCCACTTCTCGAGCGTCGCCGAGTACTTCGTGGATCTCAACACACTCGGCGCCGAGGACCACAAGGGCGAGTACGCGGACTGGAAGTGGGAGCAGGCCACCACCAAGGACGGCAAGCAGCTCGGCATTCCGATCGATATCGGCCCCACTGCCATGTTCTACCGCTACGACATCTTCGAGCAGAACGGACTCCCCTCCACTCCGGAGGACCTCGCCGCCGCGATCCGCGAGTGGGAGCAGCTCTTCGATCTCGGCAAGCAGCTCAACGCCGCGGACAAGGACACCTACATCATCCGGAACCTCTCCGGTGTCTTCGATCTGGCCTGGCGCCAGAGCGGCAAGGCCTTCATCGACGAAGAGGGCGCGTTCATCGGCGCGGACTCCCACATCCGCCAGGCCTGGGACCTCGCGATCTCCGCGCACGACGCGGGCATCAACGCGGCGCTCGAGTCCAACACCCCCGACCTCGCCGCGGCCGTCGCCGCCGGCAAGCTGCCAGC
>DAHVRS010000154.1 GCA_027322375.1 Brachybacterium sp.
GGCGAGAATCTCCATCGCTCCGAGCATGTCGCGCTGGGTGATCATGGGCTCGGTCGAGGAGGACTGCTGCGAGGCCTGCGAAGTGTCGCTCATACGGGTCGGCTCCCTGGGAGATGAGGGGCCCGTCGTCGCGGCGGGGCCCGGGGTCGGTCACGGGTCGAGGTCAGGGTCTCATGGGCTCAGCGGGCGGGCCTGATCAGCGCCGGGCATCACCAGGGCAGGGCGTCCGCGAGGCCGTCGACCGCGTCGGAGAAGCCATCGCTGACGGACTCCACGACGTTCCCGATGCCCTCGGTGACGGCCCCTGCGGTATCGCTGACGAAGCTGGTGGTGGTGTTCCAGGCGTCGGAGGCCGTCGAGGAGATCGAGTCCCAGTTGTCGTAGACCATCTTGCCGAGGTCCGCGAGCGCGGCCCCGCCGGAGATGATCGCGCCAGCGGCGACGAGCGGCCCGCCGACGATCGCGCCGACGCCTGTGGCGGACAATGCGCCGCCGGCGAGCATCAGTCCTCCGCCGAGCGCACTCGCCCCGCCGGTGACCGCCTTGAAGGTGTCGCCCTCCTGGATGCCGTTCCACATCTGCTTAGCACCGAAGACCACGTCGAGTGCCGGGAGTGCCTTGCCCACGAAGGGGGTGACGTCGTCGATGAAGGGGGCGACCTTCGAGAGCTTCCCTGCCGCGTCGTCCACCCACCCGAAGAGGTTCTTGGTCCCGAAGCTCTTGGGGACGTTGAACGGCACATACTCGCTGATCAGCTTCTTGACCAGGCCGCTGTACTCGGTGCCCGCGCTGAAGGCGGCCTCGGTGATGTCCTTGCCGTACTTCCAGGTCCCGGCAGCGAACTGGACGAGGTTCTCGGCACCTTCGAGGAAGCCCGTCGAGCGGTCGATGATCCGGAGAACGTCCCAGACGTCCTTGCCCCCGCTGAACGCGCTCTGGAACGTGTTGAAGACGCCGATTCCGTCGTTGAGCCCGTGGAGCAGCGAATCCAGCAAGGAGTCGTCGCCGCTGCCGGAGTCGCCGCTGCCGGAGCTGGTGTTCCCGGTGCCGCCCCCATGGGTCCCCGCGCTGGAGGCCACGTCCTGCTCTTCAGCATGCTGCTCGAGCTCCGTGCTGCGACGGGTGATCTGGCCCTGGACCTCGTCGAACAGCGGGGACGTGCTCGAGGACCAGCGGGAGCGGAAGGCATCCGCATCTGGACCGTGCCAGGCGCTCTCGTCCATGACGACGGGGTGGAGCAGATCGCGCAGCTCGCTGATCGCCGTGGCCCGCTGAGCGAGCAGCGCAGAATGCTCGCGCAGCTGATCAGTGTCGGCGCCGTAGAAGCCGCTCATGCTGTTCCCCCGGATGCGGATCGGTCTCTCAGAGTCTGGTGCTGCCTGCACGATGGGCAGAGCACAGCACCGACGCCAGAGTAGGGGCGAGCCTCAGGCGCGGCCATGGGGAGGGCTCCCCACGCCGTGCCGCAGACCTTTGGGCGGAGACCGTAGGCTCGATGCATGGGAAAGAGACTCGACCGGCTGCGTGAGGCGGCCGCGCTCCAGGAGCAGATCCGTCAGCAGCACGGCGAGAACGCCGACGGGGTGATGGCGCAGGCGCTCGGCAGTGGGGTCGGAGCCACCCGCGCGGAGACCACCTATCACCAGGCCATGGCCAAGAACTGCGGCCTGCGCTTCCGGGCGGTGGATATCAACCTGCCCCAGACGGTGCTCCACCCCGAGGAGACGGTCTACGAGGTCGCCGTCGGCGCGCAGCGCTCGGATACGTTCCCGCTCCTGATCGTCACCGACCGACGGGTCCTGCACGTCATGGACCGCCTGCGCGGCTGGACCGTGCTCGAGGAGGTCCCGGCGACAGCGGTCGCGGGCGCCGAGCTCGAGGGCAAGCTGCTCTCCAGCGTGCTCCGTGTCCATGCGCGCGAGGGCAAGGGCCTGAAGATGAAAGCCCTCGATGAGGCGCGCAGCCAGGAGGTCGTCGACCTGCTGCAGCACCTCGCCGCCGGTGGGGCGCCGCCCCGCTGAGCGGCACTGAGACGCTTCCGCCCACGTACCCCGGTCCACGACGCGACCCGTCCGGGACTCGCGCGCGGCGGCCGACGTAGCGTCGGACCATGAGCGCAGACGCCGCCGACGAGGCCAGGGCCCAGGCCGCCTACACCCACGGCTACGGCCGCGCGGTGCTCGACAGCCATCGCGCCCGGACCGCCGAGAACTCCGCCGCGCATCTCCTGCCGCATCTCCGTCCTGGCCAGCGACTGCTGGATGTGGGCAGCGGCGCGGCCACGATCACCGCGGACCTCGCCCGCACCGTCGGCCCCGAGAACGTGACAGCGCTCGAGGTGGGGGAGGAGGCCGCTGCTCTCACCCGTGCGGAGCTCGACCGGCAGGGCCTCGAGGAGGTCCAGGTGGTGGTGGGCGACGCGCATCAGCTGCCTTTCGAGACCGACTCCGTTGAGGTGGTCCATGCCCACCAGGTGCTTCAGCACGTCCAGGATCCGGTGCGGGTGCTCGCCGAGATGCGGCGCGTGACCAGCCCCGGCGGGCTCGTCGCCGTGCGCGACAGCGATTATGAGGGGTTCCGCTGGTGGCCGGAGACGCCCGCCATCGACCGCTGGCTCGCGCTCTACCTTCGCGCCGCTCGCGCGAACGGCGGCACGCCCGACGCCGGCAGGCGCCTGCTCGCCTGGGCGCACGAGGCGGGGTTCACGAGCGCCATCGCGAGCAGCTCCACCTGGTGCTACGCGTCGGTGGAGAGTCGTGCGGCGTGGGCCGCGACCTGCGCCGGTCGTCTCGAGGCGGGCCCTTTCGCTGACCAGCTCGAGCGCGAGGACTGGGCAGGCGGGGCCGAGCGTGCCGAGCTCGCCGCGGCCTTCCGTGCCTGGTCAGAGGAACCCGACGCCTGGTTCAGCCTGCTGCACGGCGAGATCCTCGCCCGCGCCTGAGCGCTCCGCCTCCGGTCTCGAGAATCTGCGCCTGAGGGCTGCCGCGTGAGAGCCTTCCCGGGAAGAGAGTGCGCCGTCCCACGTCCGCGACGGGCTGGACGGCACGGCGCACCCCTTGTATAGTTGAAAACGAAAGCAAATCGGCCTCGGAAGGATCTCCCCATGAGCCTCAGCTCCGCCGTCCTGCGTGCCATCCCCGGCGCCTTCATCCTCAACTCCGGTGTCGGCAAGCTCGGCATGGACGCCGGTACCGCCGCGCACATGCAGGGCATGGCCGCGCAGGTCGTCCCCGCCCTCGGCAAGCTCACCCCCGAGCAGTTCGCGAAGTTCCTCAGCTACGGCGAGATCGCGGTGGGCGCCTCGCTCCTGCTGCCCTTCGTGCCGCGCCGCGTCGCGGGCCTCGCGCTGGCCGGCTTCTCCGGCTCGCTGGTCGCGATGTACCTGCGCACCCCCGGCATTACCGAGGCCGACGGCATCCGCCCCTCCCAGGAGGGCACTGCTATCGCCAAGGACAGCTGGCTGCTCGCGATCGCTGCGGCGCTCGTCCTCTCCGGCGGCAAGGACAAGGCTGCGCCGGAGGCCTGAGCCTTCTGCTGCGTGAAGCCCGGACCCCGCATGGGGCCCGGGCTTCCTGCATCTGCATATTCGGCGCCCTGCCGACAAGAGCCTCGGCGCCCTGCCGACCAGAGCTTCGGTGTCGTGCTGGCCGGCGACGGGCTTCGGAGTCCTCTTTGCGCCTGAAGGTGCGCTCCGGGCATGAAGATGGGGGAGTGACTCCTCCGCTGACTCCGTCGTCCTCGCAGTCGCCGTCCTCCCCGGCCTCGCCGCCGTCTCCGCTGCCCAGCCCCTGGCGCGCAGTGCTCGTGCGCCTCGCCGTGATGCTGCTGCTTGTCGCGGCAGCGGCGGTGCTCGGCGAACTGCTGCAGTCGATCACGCAGCTCGGGGCGTGGGATCGTGCCGGGGTCACGGCGGTGAGCTTCGCGACCGGGCCTGCCGCTGCGCATCTTGCAGCATTCATCGACCTCGCGCTCGGGCCGCGGAGCGCGCCATTCGTCGCGCTCGCCGCGATCGCCCCGCTCGTGCTTCTCGTGCCGCGCCTGCGTCGCACCGGGGAGGTGCTCCGCATCGCGCTGCTCGTCGTGGTGCCCTGGGGTGCCGCCGCGGTGCTGAAATTCGTCGTGCAGCGTCCGCGGCCCGACGCCGCACTCAGCGCGCTCGACACGATCCCCACCCCGGTGTCCTTCAGTTACCCCAGCGGGCACACGGCGATCGCCGCCGCGCTGTGCTGCGCCGTGCTCCTCTCGGTCCGGCTGCATCGGGGACGGTGGCTCGTCGTGGCACTGTCTGTGCTGACCATCGGCGCCACGGGGTGGTCCCGTGTGGCGCTCGGCGTGCATCATCCGGGGGATGTTCTCGTCTCCGCCCTGCTCATCCCCGCCCTCGCCGTGCTGCTCGCGGGCGTGCTCGATGCCGTCGGCTCCACGCGCTCAGACTCCGCCGCGAGCGCACCTCCGGCAACGACCTGAGCTGAGGCGCGGCCGCGCTGCGGGCCGTCGACGGCCGGGACCTCAGCCCCGCCGCCGGCCCCGATGAGAGCGGGATCACCGTCCGGCACTCGGAATAACGCAAGATCGCGGTGGCGAAAAGCAGGCAGGTGAGGCTAGCCTCAGTCACGTCATCGGCGGCCGTTCCGGCCCGCCTCTCCGGCGAGAGAAAGCTTTCCCCTCATGACCTCCTTCACCCGGCGCGGCTTCGGCGCCCTCTCCGCAGCTGGTGCCCTCGGCCTCGCCCTCTCCGCCTGCGGCGGCAGCGCGGACTCGTCCGGCACGGCGCAGGACGCTGCGGCAGGCTCGGGCTCGACCGTCGAGGTCGAGGACAACAACGGCACCCAGACCGTGCAGATCCCGCCGGCCTCCGTGGTCGCCACGGACAACCGCACCTTCGAGACCCTCTCCGACTGGGGCGTCACCCTCACCGCCGCGGCCCGAACCCTCATGCCCTCGACGAACCCGCTCAAGGACGACGAGTCGATCATCGACCTCGGCAACCACCGCGAGCCCGACCTCGAGGCTGTCGTCGCCGCCGAGCCCACCCTTGTCATCAACGGCCAGCGCTTCGCGCAGTACCACGACGACTTCGTGAAGTACGCGCCCGACGCCGTCATCCTCGAGCTCGACCCCCGCGACGACCAGCCCTTCGCCGACGAGCTCAAGCGCCAGGTCGCCGTGCTCGGCCAGATCTTCGACAAGGAGAAGGAGGCCGAGGACCTCGGCACCGCGCTCCAGGCCGCGATGGACCGTGTCACCGCCGCCTACGACGGCTCCTCCACCGTCATGGCCGTGAACACCTCCGGTGGCGAGATCGGCTACATCGCCCCCGGCGCCGGCCGGACCCTGGGCTGGGCCTTCGAGGCGCTCGGCCTGGTCCCTGCGCTCGAGGTCGAGGGTGCGAGTGACGACCACCAGGGCGATGACATCTCCGTCGAGGCGATCGCGTCCGCGAACCCCGACTGGATCCTGGTCATGGACCGCGACGCGGCGATCTCCGCCGACGACCCCGAGTACACCCCGGCCAACGAGCTGCTGGACTCTTCCGAGGCGCTCGCGGGCGTCACCGCGGTCGCCGAGGGCAACGTCGTCTACATGCCCGCCGACACCTACACCAACGAGTCGATCCAGACCTACACCGAGTTCTTCGAGACCCTGGCCGACGCGCTCGAGAAGAAGGCCTGATCCCGACCGTGCACGTCTGCCGACCCCTGGCGGGCCGGGTCCTCGTGGCCCGGCCCGCCGTCGGCCGTCCCGGCTCGTCTTCCGGCCGTCCCGGCCCCTTCCAGGAGACCTGATGTCCCGCCCCGTCCTCGCCGCTCCGTCGGCCGCTGTGCCCCCACAGTCAGCGCCGTCGACCGCGCCGCCGAACCCGCCGCCGGCCGCGAACCCGTCGGCAGCACCGCGCCGACGCGAGCGCCTGCTCGACGCGAAGCTGATCATCGGCATCGTCCTGGTCGCGCTGCTGCTCATCGCCTCGCTCATGACCGGCGTCTACGACGTCTTCGGCGCCGACGACGGGGCGCAGATGTTCGCGATCACCCGCATCCCCCGCACCATCGCGCTCGTCCTCGCCGGCGCCGCGATGGCCATGTCCGGGCTGGTCATGCAGCTGATGACCCAGAACCGCTTCGTCGAGCCCTCCACCACCGGGACCACCGAATGGGCCGGCCTCGGCCTGATCCTCGTGATGGTGCTCGCGCCCACCGCGGGGCTGCTGACGAAGATGACCGTCGCGATCATCTTCTCCTTCGTCGGCACGATGGTGTTCTTCCTGTTCCTGCGGAAGGTGACGCTGCGCAGCTCCCTCATCGTCCCGATCATCGGGATCATGCTCGGCGCGGTCGTCGGTTCCGTCTCCACCTTCGTCGCCCTCCAGTTCGACGCCCTCCAGAACCTCGGCGTGTGGTTCGCCGGCTCCTTCACCTCCGTGCTGCGCGGCAGCTACGAGGTGCTGTGGATCGTCGCGATCGTGGGCGTGGCGGTGTTCCTCGTCGCCGACCGGCTCACCGTGATCGGCCTCGGCGAGGACATCGCCACCAACGTGGGCGTGAACTACCAGCGGGTGCTGCTGCTGGGCACCGGGCTCGTCGCGATCGCGACGGGCGTGGTCACCGTGGTGGTCGGGAACCTGCCCTTCCTGGGACTCATCGTCCCGAACGTCGTCTCCATGATCCGCGGCGATGACCTGCGCTCGAACCTGCCCTGGGTGTGCCTGCTCGGCATCGCGATCGTCACCGTCTGCGACCTCATCGGACGCACGATCATCATGCCCTTCGAGGTGCCGGTCTCCCTCATCCTCGGGATCGTCGGCGCCGCCGTGTTCATCCTCCTCCTGGTCAGGCAGCGTCGACGTGGCTGAGCGACTCACCACCACCGCGACGGACACGGCCCTCGCCGACGCCGCCCGCCACCGCCTCCGCGGCGGGAACCGCCACCTCGGCCCGGTCGCCGAGGAGGCCGTCAGCCCCGAGATCAGCACCTCCCCCGGCGATCTCGTGGGTGACCTCGAGGTCATCGGCGCCCCGCGCCGGCCCCGCAGCAGCGCCGGTGCCTTCCCCGACGCCCGCTCGCGCCGCCGCTACTGGATCGTCTTCGCGGGGCTCGTCGTGCTCGCCCTCGCCGCTGCTTACGGCCTGCTCGCCTCCGACAACCCCATGCCCGCCGGCTCCCGCGGCTTCTGGCTGATCGCCGAGATGCGCGCGACCTCGCTCGTGGTGATGGGAGTGGTCGCCTTCTGCCAGTCGATCGCGACGATCACCTTCATGACCGTCACCGGCAACCGCATCATCACCCCCTCGATCATGGGCTTCGAGTCGCTGTACACCGTGATCCAGACCGGCGCCGTGTACGTCCTCGGCGTCGCCGGCGTGGTCGCGCTGCAGGGCACCACCCAGTTCCTCGTCCAGGTCGCGCTCATGGTGGGCCTCGCCGTCGCGCTCTACGGCTGGCTGCTGCGCGGGAAGTACGCGAACATCCAGGTCATGCTGCTGGTGGGCATCATCATCGGCGGCGGCATGGGGGCGGTCTCCACCTTCATGCAGCGCCTGCTGACCCCCAGCGAGTTGGACGTGCTCACCGCGCGCCTGTTCGGCTCCGTGCAGAACGCGGAGGTCGCCTACCTGCC
>DAHVRS010000182.1 GCA_027322375.1 Brachybacterium sp.
ATCGACCGCGGCCTGCATCAGCAGCTCGTCGCGGTGGCGCAGGCTTGTGCCCGCGACCGCGAACTGCACGCTCTGCCCGTGCAGCGCCCACATGTGCGAGGCCCCGGTGAAGGGGCTCGCGAGCACCTTCTGCGAGGGATCCATCTGCTCCGCGGCGGCGTTCCAGGCGGCGAGCTCGTCGGCCTGCAGGAACCGGCCGCGGCCGGGATAGTCGGTCTCGAGGTTCTTCGCCGAGTTCCCGGCCCGGGCCGGGACGGACAGACCGACGGCGAGCACCGCGACAGCGACGAGCACCATCGCGATCGCGCGGCGAGCCGCCGTGGCGGTCGCGGTGCCTCGCGCGGTGAGCAGGAAGCGGCGCCACCAGGCGAGCCCCTCGACGGCGAGGACGCAGGAGAGCATCGCGAGAGGCATCGTCAGCCGGTCCTGGCCACGATAGAAGAGCACCGAGAGGTTCAGCGGGGAGTCGACGGCCGCATCGAGATAGAGCACCACCACGATCACCCAGCCGGCCACGACCCAGGCGCGGGCATCGCGGGTGCAGCGCACCAGGCCCGGCCACCAGGCGAGCGCGATCACCACGCCGAGTGCCATCGGCCACACGGTGTGCAGGCCGAGGACCACCTCGCCCACGCCCGTCCACCACGGCACCTTCAGCCCGCCGGTGAAGTCCGTGACCATTCCGCCGAGCGGCGTCAGCTGCAGCACCGTGACCGGGACAAGCAGGAGCAGCGGCAGCAGGGCGAGCACCCAGCGGCGTTCCCGTACGGCGCCGTGCGCGGTGAGCACGGCGAGCAGCAGCAGCGCCATCACGGCCGTGTTCGGGTGGGTCAGCAGCAGGCCGAGTCCGCCCGTGCCGAGAAGCACGGCGACCAGCACCCAGGTGCGCGCCCCGGCGCCGCGCAGCAGCGGCGCGAAGAGCATGACCGCAGCGGCGAGCAGCCCGGGCAGGGCGGCGAAGCCGGTGAGGTTCGGGATGGGGGAGAGGTGGATCCACTCGTTCAGCGGCGTGCCGGGGATGAGCGCGGCGAGCACGGCCGCGACCGCGGGTGCCCACGCGAGGTGCGGGTGCACGGCCCGGGCAAGCAGCGCGATTCCGAGGATCCATGGCACGGTCGCGACGGCGAGGGTCGCCCCGTTCAGCAGGATCGGGACCGGTGCACCGGGAACGAGCGTGGCGAGCGCATGGAAGGCGGCGGGATAGGTGCTCGCGATGTGCTGGCTGTTCGAGATCGCGCCGAGCGTCAGCGGGGAGGCGGAGCCGCTCTCGCGGATCCACTGCAGCGCGGAGAGGTGGTAGAGCGCATCCCAGCGCTCGAGCACAGCATCCGGCCGCCAGCCGGCCGCCGACGCGATCGGCAGGATCGCGAGCGCCGCGGCGAGGACCACCGCGGGGACGGCATAGCGGGTGAGGCGCCGGCTGAGCAGCGGGCCGTCGAGCACCGTGACGGGCAGTGCGATGCCGAATCGGCGGGCCAGCGCGGCGACGCCGAGGACCACGGCGACCGCGAGCCCCCAGGGCAGCAGCGACCAGATCAGCCCCACCTTCTGGGCGATCACCGAGGTGACGCCCACGAGAGCGAGGCCGAGTGCCGGGGCGAGCGCGAGAGCGAGAGCCCACGAGCCGCGCAGCAGCCGCACCGCGACCGTCCCCGGTGCATACAGCAGCACCAGGACGGCCGCGGAGCTCAGCAGCAGCCAGAGCACTCCGCTCATGCCGGGAGGATCACTCCCCGTGCGTGTCCAGCACGCGGGCGCGATAGGCGACGGGCGTCTCCGCCTCGTCCAGCGCCATCCGGCGGGCGAGGTAGGTGGTGCGCTTCTCCGCCGCCTTCGTGCGCGCCTCCTGCAGGGCGAGGAAGCCCAGCAGCACGAGCACCGTCGCGTACAGCAGCAGGTCCGCGCCACGTCCCACACCCACCAGGTGGGCGACCCGGGTGAGCATGCTCGGGAAGATCACGGTGAGGACGGCGAACACCGCGAAGGCGATGATCAGCAGGCGGCGCACCGCCAGCTGCTTCGCGCCGCGTTTGGCGAACAGCCACGCGATGATCCCGATGATCCCCACCACCAGCAGCAGCTGGATGATGACGGTGCGGCTGCCCACGCCGAGGGCGGGGCCGAGGGCCAGGAGGTCCGGGGCGCCCATCGGTTCAGCCCTGGCCGTCCTGCTGGTGGGTGGAGGCCGAGCCGTCGCCGAGGACCAGACGGGGCGTGCCGGTCCAGTTCTCGGCGGTGGTGATGTTGCGGCCGTCCACGATCAGCTTCACGCCGGGCACGTCCTGCGAGGAGAGCTCTGCGTACTCGGGGTGGTTGGTCTGGACGATGACGAGGTCCGCCGGCTCACCAGGGGTGTAGGCGTCCCAGCCGAAACCGGCGAGCTCGTCCTTGTCGTAGAAGGTGTCGTGCACGGCGACCTGCGCGCCACGGGCGCGCAGCGCCTCGACCACGGGGAACACACCGGAGAACGCGGTCTCCTTCACCCCGGCCCGGTAGGAGGCGCCGAGCACCACAGCCTTCATCCCCTCGAGGGAGCCAAGCAGCCCGGCGGCGCGCTCCACGAGCTTCTCCGGCACCGAGGCGTTCAGGGTGCGGGCCGTGCGGACGGTCTGCGCGTCCGGGTCGGTGGAGAGGTACAGGCGCGGGTAGACGGGGATGCAGTGCCCGCCAACCGCGATTCCGGGCCGATGGATGTGAGAGTAGGGCTGGGAGTTGCAGGCCTCAATCACCGCGTACACGTCGATGCCGGCCGTGTCGGC
>DAHVRS010000193.1 GCA_027322375.1 Brachybacterium sp.
AGCGACTGCAGCGGGACCGAGGCCGAGGCGGACAGGAACAGCAGCGCGCACCGCTCCTGGGCGGAGCGGCACTGCAGCACGGTGCGGGTGTGCGGATAGGGGGCGCGGGGCTCCTCGAGCAGGTCGTCCGCCTCGTCCCAGCAGATGGCCAGGGCGAGGTTCCGCACCGGGGCGAAGGCGGCCGAGCGATTGCCGAGAACCACTCTCGTGGTGCCCCGCAGGATGCGGCGGAAGGTGCGGTAGCGCTTCTCGGGCCCCTCTGTGCCGGCGAGGATCTCATGGGCGATGCCCCGCTCGGCAAGGACGCGGGAGAGGCGGACGACGTCCCGCTGATCAGGGGCGATGACGAGGACGCCGCGGTCCGGGCCGAGGTCGGAGATCGCGTCCGCCGCGACGACGGTCCACGGGTCCGCGGCATCGAGGGTGAGCATCGCGCGGGGCACGGGTCCGGTGGGGCTGCCGGCGCGGGAGAGCAGGGCGGCGAGGCCCGGGTAGCGGTCGCCGGGACGCGGCGCGGGGGCGGGAGCGGGCTCGGGTGCGGGCTCGACAGCGGACTGGATCTCGGTCGATTCGGCCGACGGGGCGGCGTCCTCCGCAGCGGGGGAGTCGTCCACCGCAGTGGTCGTCCCCGCTGCGTCCTTCTCCGCCGCTTCCTTCTCCACCGCTTCCTTCTCCGCCAGCTCCTTCTCCACCGCCGCACGATCGGCCTTCTCGGCGCGGGCGTGGCGGGGCGGGAGGGCGAGGCGGAGCACGTCGCCGACGGTGCCGGCACAGCGCTCGGCGATCTCCTCGCACACCCGCATCATCGCGGGCGGGACCACGATGTCCTCGGAGACGAGGCGGTGCAGCGGGGCGAGGGCGCGGTCGGTGGTGGGCTCCGCACGACGGTCGAGGACGATGCCCTCGGTGTCCTTGCCGGAGAAGCGCACGCGCACGCGCATGCCGGGGCCGGCCGCGGCGGTCGCGGGCGTGACCGCGTACTCGAAGGGCCTATCCAGGTGAGGGAGCACCCCGATCAGGCGCACGCTCGCGACCGGCAGCTCATCGACCACGTCAAAGCCGGCTGTGGTGCGCAGGCCGGAGCCCCGGGCCGCGCCGGGGCGGTCCGGGGAGGTGGGCTTCTCCGCAGGAGCGGGGACGACGACGGCGGGGGCCGCGAAGAGGGGTGCCTGGCTGCCCGCCGGTCCCTCGTCGCGCTCCCCCGCCGCGCCGTGGGCGGGCGTGCTCAGCGCTTGTGCACCGCCACCAGGTCGCAGACGAAGATCAGGGTCTCTCCGGGCGCGATGACGGGCGGGGCGCCGCGGTCGCCGTAGGCGAGGTGCGCGGGGATGTCGAGGCGGCGGCGGCCACCGACCTTCATGCCCTGGACGCCCTGGTCCCAGCCGGAGATGACCTGGCCGACGCCGAGCTGGAAGCGCAGCGGCTCGCCACGGTCCCAGGAGGCGTCGAACTGCTCGCCGGTGGAGTAGGAGACGCCGACGTAGTGGACATCGACGACGTCACCGGCGCCGGCCTCCGCGCCGTCGCCGACGATCTCGTCGGTGCTGACCAGGTCAGTGGGGGCCGGGCCCTCGGGGGCGTCGATCTCGGGCTTGGTGCGATCGCTCATGCGGTGTTCCTCCTGGGATCGGGGGTGGTGGTGCAGGCTTCAGTGTGCCGTGTGCGCCGTTCAGTCTGCCGTGTGCGCGGCGTCGAGGACATCCACGACGAAGATCAGGGTCTCGCCGCCGAGCTCGTGCGCCTCCGGGTCCTCGCCGTACGCATCGGCCGGCGGGATGACGAGCATCACCTGGGAGCCGACGGGAAGGTCGAGGAGGTTCTCGTCCCAGCCGGGGATGACCTGACCCTGTCCCTGCACGAAGGAGAAGGGCTGGCCGCGCTCCCAGGAGGAGTCGAACTGGGAGCCGTCGGACCACTTCCATCCGGTGTACTGCATGGTGAGGTAGTCGCCCTGTCGGGTCTTGTCGCCCTCACCGGTGATGAGGACCTCGCGGGTCGTCGTCGTGGGCGGCTCGCCCTCCCCCTTGCCGGAGATCGCGGGGGCGCCGTTGTCACCGAGGCTGACCTCGGGGAAGTCGCGGGAGACTGCTTCAGTCTTCCCCTCGGCGCGCAGC
>DAHVRS010000198.1 GCA_027322375.1 Brachybacterium sp.
GTCACGGGATGGATCCGACCCGCCGTCCACAGCACGGAAGCAGGCGCGCGAGCGGGATGAGAGACTGGAGGCACCCGGCCGACCCCGGGGCAGACCGTCGGAAGGATCCTCGATGCCGCCTCGTTTCGTCCCCCTCACCGACGTCGCGGAGATGCTCTCGATCTCCGCGTCGCAGGCTTATGCGCTGGTGAGGTCCGGGGAGCTGCGAGCGATCAAGGTCGGCGGTCGCGGTCAGTGGCGGGTGGAGACCACCGAGATCGAGGACTACATCCAGCGCAGCTACCGCGCGACAGAGGAGCTGGTCGCGCAGGAGCGACAGCGCGCCGAGGACTCCTCCACCCTCTGACTCTGGGGCTCTCTGGTCTCTGCGGCTCACCTGCGCCTTCGAGCGCCAGCACTCTCACCGCCTGCACGATCGCGCGCTCGAGCGGGTCGCCCAGCCGCCTTCCCCCTTGGCGGAGCAGCAGGTCACCCGTGGCGGAGCACGAGCAGCGCGGACGTCGCGATCGTGAGCAGGGATGAGCCGGAGGCGACCGTGGACTCTCCCGTCGGCACCGGCCTGAGGTCGAGGCTGTCCGCCCCCACCGCGGCGATCCTGCCCACCAATGTGCCTGCTGTGGTCTCGCAGCGGACCACGCTGCGATCCCGCGCGATCTCCCGCAGCACGGCACCGAGCCCCAGCGGCGAGAGCAGTGACTCCTCCGCCGGGCGGGCCCGTGGGCTGAGTCCGTCGATGACACCCACTGCGGCCAGCGGCACCACGGCACGTGCTGTGCCGGCGCCGTCGGACAGGGCCACCCAGTCCGGGCCGACCTCCTGCACGATGCCCGCGACGCGCACCGCGGTCGCCAGATGCAGGGCCAGCCGGCGCTGCTGCGCACCGCGCAGCCGGTCGGCGAGCGTGAGCCGTGCACGTTCCGCACGGGTGAGCTCCTCCGAGACGGCGCGAATCTCCTCCTCCCGGTGATGGGCGAACTGCCCCTCCAGGTCCTCGAAGATCCGCTCGAAACGCATGCGCCCACTGTAGGCGGGGTGCGCCGAGCGCGACCTGTCCCCCACAACGCCGGCATTCCACAGCCCTGCGCAGGCGCGTTGCGTGATCGGCCGCACACGACTAATCTCGCTCTAACGACATTGAACATCGTCAAACTGCATCAAATGACATGATCGGCTCTCGGGGAGGACTGCCTCCGCGGTCCGGAGTCGCTCACGGGGAGGAACCATGGTCGAGGACGACATCGCACAACCCGCCACCGCGGGACGAGCGCTGCTGAGCGCTCTGCTCGGCGCGGCGGGGACCGGAGCGATGGGGTTCGCCGGACGCGAGCTGTTCGACATCGCCGGGGCCAGCGCGGGGACCGAGGCGCTGCTCGCCTGGGTGCTCGTCGGCGCGGCCGTGCTCGGTGCGCTGCTGTGCCTGCGCTTCGCACTGGTCTGGATGCTCGCGGCGGCCGTGCTCGCCGCCGGGCCGACGGGTCGCACCGGCACCGCCCTCCTCGCCGCGCTGCGGGTGCTGGCGCCGCGTCTGGCCCGCCGGCTCACCACCGGCGCCGCGCTCGCGACGGCCGCGACCGCTCTCACCTTCGGTCCTGCGCTCGCCGCCCCCGCCTCGGTCCTCCTCGAGGACGACGGAGTGCACGACGCCCCGATGCAGCAGACCGCGCAGATGCTGCCGGTCGACGCCCCCGTCCCGAGCGACGGCGGCGGCGAGGAGGAGGACGCGACCGCCCCGGCGTCGCCGCCGCCGCTCGGCTGGGGCGAGACTGCCTCGCCGGCACCGACTCCCGAGACGGAGCAGGACGAGGAAGCGTCGGACGACGACGCCGCGCCGGAGGAGCAGACCAGCACCGCAGAGGACAACAGCTCCGGCGACGACGCCGCTCACTCCGCCGCACCCGCGGCCGCAGATACAGCCTCAGACACCAAGACCGACACCGACACCAGCACCGAGACAGACACCGTCACCGAACGCACGATCACCGTGCACACCGGCGACTCCCTGTGGAGCATCTCCCGTGACCTGCTCGGGCAGGGCGCCGCCACCGACCCCGAGATCGCCGCGGCCTGGCCCCTGCTGCATGCCGCGAACCAGGACCGCATCGGTGCGGATCCAGATCTCCTCCATCCGGGACTGGAGCTCGTGGTCCCGGCCGAGCTCACCCTTCAGGACACGCCATGACCACCACCGACCAGCGTCCCCTGTCCACGATGACCGATCCCGGCGAGTTCGCGCCGGAGGATCCCCGCATCGTGGAGCGGATGATCGTGCCGCTCGCCCGCAGGGCCGTGGAGATCGTCCGCGACATGCGCCCCGAGAACTCGCTGGCCCGTCTGGTCACCCCCGAGATCAGCAAGGACCTCGCACGGCGCGCCGCACTGACGCGGAGACTGCGCTCGACCACCGGGCATGCGCCCACTCGTCAGCTCGAGGTGACCGGGGTGCGCACCTGTGTGGTGAACCCTCGCACCGTCGAGGCCAGCTGTGTGCTGCGCGAGCCGGACCGCGCCAGGTTCCTCGCGATGCGCTGGGAACTGCGCCACTCCGGCTGGCGAGTGACAGTGCTCGAGATCGGGTGAGAGCGCCCGAGAGCAGAGGTACGCACCGCACGACGCACTGCGGCCGCACAACGCACCGCGCCCGGGAACTGATCCAGTTCCCGGGCGCGTTGCGTCGTTCTTCGCCGCTCGGGCGGCGGGCGCGAGCTGTCCTCGCTCAGCCGCGTCGGCGGCGGGCCCGGCGCTGTGCGCGGTTGCCGCCATCGCCCTGCGGGGCGCCCTCGGGCTTGTCCTGCACCTTCTGCGCGGGAGCGTCGCCGCGACGCTCGAGCCGACGGCGCTGTGCACGGGTGAGGGTCGAAGGGTCCTGGACCCCGGAGCCATCGGCCGAGGTGTAGCGCAGCTGCCGCTCGCTGGGCTCATCGCCCAGGCCCTTGGCCCGCAGCACCACCTGGGACTCCTCCTCGAGCTGGGCGGCGCGCTCGTCGACCTCGCCGTCCCCCTTCGCAGCATCCTTCTCCGCAGCGGTGGACTCCGCGGCGTCGTCGGACGCGTCTGTGGAATCTCCAGCGGAGTCTCCCGCAGGCGCCTTCGCATCGGCGCCGGAGGTGCTGGCCGCCGCGGTGCCGGTGCCCACGGCGGCGGCGACCTTCGAGGCGCTGCGCAGCAGATCGCTGACCGCGGAGGGGACCACGGGCTCGGCCTTCTCGACCTGGACCTCGAGGTGGAAGACGTAGCCGACCACGTCCTCCTTCACCCCGGCCATCAGGTCGTTGAACATGAGGTGGCCCTCGCGCTCGTACTCGATGAGCGGATCGCGCTGCGCCATCGCGCGCAGGCCGATGCCCTCCTTGAGGTAGTCCATCTCGTAGAGGTGCTCGCGCCAGCGGCGGTCCATCACTGACAGCAGCACGCGGCGCTGCAGCTGGGCGAGGCCCTCCTCGCCGAGCTCCTCCCGGCGCTTCTCGTAGGCGACGCCGGCATCCGCGAGGATCTCCTCGCGCAGCACATCAGCGGTGAGGTTCTCCTTGCCGCCGACCTCCTCGATGAGCTCCTCCGCGGTGAGCGAGACCGGGTAGGCGGGACGCAGCGCGCCCCACAGCTCCTCGAGATCCACGTCCTCGGCGGGCTTGCCACGGGTGTGCGCATCGACGGTGCCGCCGATGACCTCCTCGATGAACCGCAGGACGTGCTGCTCGAGCTCCTCGCCCTCGAGGATCCGCGAACGCTCCTCGTAGAACTTCTTGCGCTGCTTGGTGAGGACGTCGTCGTACTTGAGAACGTTCTTGCGGATCTCCGCGTTGCGCGACTCGATCGAGTTCTGCGCGCGCTGGATCGCGCCGGAGACCACGCGCCCGGTCAGCGGGATCGTCTCGTCCACGCCGCCGCGGGCCAGCAGCGACTCGGCCGCGCCCGAGTTGAACAGGCGCATGAGGTCGTCCTGGAGGGAGAGGTAGAAGCGGGACTCCCCCGGGTCGCCCTGACGGCCCGAGCGGCCGCGCAGCTGGTTGTCGATGCGGCGGGACTCGTGACGCTCCGTGCCCAGCACGTACAGGCCGCCGGCCTCGACGACCTCGTCGTGCTGCTCGGCGACCTCGTCCTTCGCGCGGGCGAGCTCCTCGTCCCAGGCCGCCTCGTAGGCCTCCGGGTCCTCCTCCGCGTCCAGGCCGCGCTTCTCCAGCTCCGCGTGGGCCATGAACTCGACGTTGCCGCCGAGCATGATGTCGGTGCCGCGCCCGGCCATGTTCGTCGCGACCGTGACCGCGCCCTTCGCCCCGGCCATCGCGACGATCGCGGCCTCACCGGCGTGGTTCTTGGCGTTGAGGACCTCGTGTGGGACGCCCTGGGCGGTGAGCAGCTTGGAGAGGTACTCGGACTTCTCCACGCTCGTGGTACCCACGAGCACCGGCTGGCCGTTCTCGTGGCGCTCGACGATGTCCTCGACGACCGCATCGAACTTCGCCTTCTCGGTGCGGTAGATGCGGTCGGGCTTGTCCATGCGCTGCATGGGGCGGTGCGTGGGGATCGGGACGACGCCGAGGTCGTAGGTGTTCATGAACTCGGCGGCCTCGGTCTCGGCCGTGCCGGTCATGCCCGAGAGCTTCTCGTAGAGCTTGAAGTAGTTCTGGAGGGTGATCGTGGCGAGGGTCTGGTTCTCCGCCTTGATCTTCACCCCCTCCTTCGCCTCGATGGCCTGGTGCATGCCCTCGTTGTAGCGGCGGCCGGCGAGGATGCGCCCGGTGTGCTCGTCGACGATCATCACCTCGCCGTTGAGGACCACGTAGTCCTTGTCGCGCTTGAACAGCTCCTTGGCCTTGATGGCGTTGTTCAGGAAGCCGATCAGCGGCGTGTTCAGCGACTCGTAGAGGTTCTCGATGCCCAGGTGGTCCTCGACCTTGTCGATCCCGGACTCGAGCACGCCCACGGTGCGCTTCTTCTCGTCGACCTCGTAGTCGCGGTCGCGGCGCAGGAGCTTCACGACCTTCGCGAACTCGCTGAACCACTTGTTCGCATCCCCGGAGCCGGGGCCGGAGATGATCAGCGGGGTGCGGGCCTCGTCGATGAGGATCGAGTCGACCTCGTCGACGATCGCGTAGAAGTGGCCGCGCTGGACGCGCTCGCTCGGGCTGAGCGCCATGTTGTCGCGCAGGTAGTCGAAGCCGAACTCGTTGTTCGTGCCGTAGGTGATGTCCGCGGCGTACTGCTCGCGGCGCTCGGCCGGGGTCATGCCGGCGGTGATCACGCCGGTGGTGAGACCCAGGAAGCGGAACACGCGGCCCATGAGGTCGCTCTGGTAGCTGGCGAGATAGTCGTTGACCGTCACGACGTGCACGCCCTTGCCCGCGAGCGCATTGAGATAGGCGGGCAGGGTCGCGACCAGGGTCTTGCCCTCACCGGTCTTCATCTCGGCGATGCGGCCGCGGTGCAGGGCGGCACCGCCCATGATCTGCACGTCGTAGGGGCGCTGGCCGAGGGTGCGGTGCGCGGCCTCGCGCACGGCGGCGAACGCCTCGACCTGGATGTCGTCCAGGGTCTCGCCGTCCTCGAGCCGCTCGCGGAAATGGTCCGTCTCGGCCCGCAGCTCCTCGTCGGTGAGCTCCGCGAAGACGTCCTCCGTCTCGCCCACCCGCCGGGCGATCGCCTCGAGCCTGCGCAGCTCGCGGCCCTCGCCGGCCCGGAGGATCTTGTCGAAGAGGTTGACCACTCGTGCTCCCGTTGATCGCGGTTGCGCCCTCACGGACGACTGATGCCTGCCCCATGGTAAGCGTCGCCGCCGATGATGGTGACCAGGTGCGCGCTTCCTCACCCGGTGGGAGCACGAAGGGCGGGAGGGCGCTGCTGCGCTCCTCCCGCCCGTCGGTCGAGGGTTCAGCCCCGGATCAGGACGCCTGTCGCTCGCCGTCGAGCTCGATGACGCCGTAGTTGAAGCCCTTGCGGCGGTAGACCACCTTGGGGTTGCCGGACTCGGCATCGACGAAAAGGAAGAAGTCGTGTCCCACGAGCTCCATCCGGTAGAGCGCGTCGTCGACGCTCATCGGCTTCGCGGGGTGCTTCTTCTCGCGGATCACGATCGGGTTCCCCGACTCCGCGAGGTCCTTCTCGTCCGACGCCATGCCCGGCGCGTCGTCGACCTCCGCCTCGGGCGCAGGCTCCTGCAGGGAGGCCGGCAGCTCCTGGTCCGGGGTCATCGTGCGCAGGCTCGCGCCGGTCCCCTGGTGGGCGCGGTCGCGGCCACGCCGCTGGTCCTTGCGGCGGTCACGGGCGCGCCGGAGCCGTTCGAGGAGCTTGCCATAGGCGACGTCGAGAGCGCCGTAGAGATCGTCCGCGCGGGCCTCGGAGCGGATCACCGCGCCGTTGTCGTGCACGGTGAGCTCCACACGGTCGCTGAGCTCTGCCTGCCTGGGATTCTTCTCCTGCGAGATCTCGACATCCACACGGAGTGCCGTGGGAGCGAACTGGGTGACCTTGTCGAGCTTGTCGGT
>DAHVRS010000212.1 GCA_027322375.1 Brachybacterium sp.
CAGCAGCGTCGACTTCCCGGAGCCGTTCGGGCCGGTGACCAGCAGGCGCTCCCCGGCGGAGAGGCTGACAGAGACCTCCTCGAGGCGTCCCTCGACAGCGACGTTCGCGAGAGCGAGCTGGACCTGCCCCGCAGCTCTCGCGCCCGTACCGGGCGCGGCGGGCAGGTGGGTGAGCTCCAGCTCGGCCGGGGGCTTCCTGACCTGATCCTGCTCGAGCTGGGCGAGGCGCTGCTCGGCGTCGCGCACATTCCGGGAGACCCGCACGGCGTTGCGGTCGGAGAAGTGCTTCCGCGCGATCCGCGTCTCCATGCGGCGGTGGGATTCACGGCCCAGGCCGTGCGCGTCCCGGGCCACCTCCCGCAACCGGGTCAGCTCCTCCTGCTCGGTGCGATAGCGGTGCTCCCACCGGTCGCGGGCCTCGAAACGGGCCAGCAGGTAATCGCTGAAGGTGCCGGTATACGCAGTGAGGCCGCCGGACTCCTCACCGACGGGGGATTCAGCAGGGTCGAGGTCGAGCTGCGCGGTGGTCGCCTCATCGAGGAAGGCACGGTCGTGGCTCGCGATGAGCACAGGTCCGGGATGCGCGGCGATCGCCCGGACGAGGAACGCAGCGCCGGCGTCGTCGAGGTGGTTCGTCGGCTCATCCAGCAGCCAGCTGACGGGCCGGGCGATCAGGAGGTGGGCGAGGGCGAGCCGTTCCCGCTGCCCGCCGCTGATCTCGCCGAGGGGCGTGGCGCGGTCCAGCGTGTCCAGGCCGAGCCCGGCGAGGACCTCCTCCTCGCGATGCTCCGCGCGCCACACGTCCGCGAGCGTCGCTTCGGCCAGCAGCGCGTCATAGCGGGCGCCGGCGGCGGGAGTGCCGCTCGCGAGCGCCTCCCCCGCCTCGGCGAGCTCCCTTTCGAGGCGGCGGGAGCGCTCGAGCGCGTCGGCGAGGACCGCCTCGATCGGGATGCGGCGACTGAACGGCAGCTCCTGGCGGAGCATCCCGACCGGTCCGGGGACCTCGAGGGTCCCGGTATCGGGGATGAGGTCTCCGGCGAGGATGCGCAGCAAGGTGGACTTGCCGCTGCCGTTCTCACCGAGCAGCCCGGTGGGGCGGCCCGCGGGCACGACGAGGCTCACGTCGGTCAGGACGCGGCGGTCCGCGGCGGTGCCGGGGAAGGAGTGGGAGATCCCCTCGGCCCGCAGGTGCAGGGCGGGATCAGACGTGGGGGTGTGCGCGGGCATGAAGAAGCTCCTCGACGCGAAGGGACGGCGGGCGACGGGGCTTCTCACAGGCGCATGCCCGTCACCGTAACGCTGGCCCCGCGGCGAGGTCGAGGGATTTATGCGGCCGACGGGTGGGCGGTCGACGCGCGCACTCTGCGCGCCTCAGGCCCCGTCGGCCGCGAAACTCAGCCGAGGACGGCGACGGCGGAGCGGATCCCCGCCGGGTCGCCCTCGCGATACGGGTCGCGCGGGAAGTCCTCGAGCGCGGCGCGGGCCGCGTCGACGTCGGCCCCGGCGAGCAGGGCCACGAGCGCGACGCGCACGCTGCCGCCCGCGTCCTCGAGCACGCGCGCCGCCTCCTCGGGGGCGACGCCGGTGGCCTGCACGAGCATCCGCACGGTGCGGGCGACGAGCTTCGCGTTCGTGGGACGCACCTGGATCATGAGGTTCCCGAAGGTGGTACCGAGCCGCACCATCGTCGCGGTGGACAGGGCGTTCAGGACCAGCTTCTGCGCGGTGCCGGC
>DAHVRS010000229.1 GCA_027322375.1 Brachybacterium sp.
GCCGAATCGAGATCCTCCAGCAGGAGGGTCGCACTCACCGGCGCACCGGTCGCCCGGAACGAGGCAACGAGGTCGGGCACCGTCCGCAGCGTCGCGAGCGCGGGGGCAGCCGCGGTCCCCGGCGCACTGGCCGAGCTCCGGTCCTCACCGCGCACGTCGCGCACGATGCTGCGCACCTCCTCCAGGGACGCCTTCGCCTCCCGCTGCAGCGCGGTCGCGGTCTGGACGGTGCGCTCCGGATCGCCCGCGGACACCATGAGCGCTCCGCTGTGCAGGGAGATGACGGACAGTCGGTGCGCGAGCGTGTCGTGCAGCTCCCGGGCCAGCATCTCCCGTTCCGACTGGCGCGCCAGCTGCTCTGTCAGTGCTTCGCTGCGTTCTGTCTGATGCGCCGCGAAGGTCTCGACTGTCCGCATCCTGCGTGTGCGCCGGACCAGATAGCCCACTCCCGCCGCAATGCCGATGGCAGCGATTCCCAGCGTCAGGACGAGCACGCGCAGCACGATCGCGGTGTCGGACGAGATGTCGTACTGCATCCCGTCGTGCAGCACTGCATCCGGCGGAAGCACGAAGATCGCGAACGGGTTGTACTGCGGAGCGCGCACGGCAGTCCGCACCAGCGCCGCCGCGACCACGACCGCCCCCGTGACGGCAGCCCCGACCGCCTGCCGACGGGGCAGGCGGACGACCGCGTGGAACACGCCGATGAGGAGCAGCAGCACATCGCCGCCCAGCAGCGCGAGCACCAGCCCGGCCGCCAGCGGGACCCATGGCCACCGCGAGCGCACGAACACCGTCAGCCACAGCACCCAGCCCAGCAGGACCAGAAGCACACCCACGCCGCTCAGCTGCCCGTCTGCGCCAAACGCACCGTGCATGCCCGTCGACGCGATCATCACGATGACGAGACCCACGACGTAGAGGAGCACGCCCACCGCGATGTCACCGGCGATGCGCCACCGACGACGCCGGTCGTGCCGGGCAAGCCGCTGGCGCGCGTCCACCACCGCATTCCCTGGCTCGGCATTCCCCGGCACGTGCGTTCCTGCCGCCGGCCGGTGCGCAGGCGAACCCTGGTGCACGTGCGCGGGCTGCTGCGCGGGCGCGGTCCAGTCGCCGGGCGTCGTCCGACCCGGCTGACCTGACCATGGGCTCTCTGTACTCACGGGCTCACCGTATCCGGGACCGCGGACACGGGGATCGTCCGATCGGTCAGCTCCGGGCCCACAGGAATCGTCCGATCGGCCGGCCGGATCAGGCCGATCGGACGAGGTGGGACCGATGCCGTGCGGCCGATGCTGGATCCATCGCGCTGAGGAGTCGTCCTCGGCACAGGATCCCGAGGAGCACCATGTCCCAGCCCCACACGCCCCAGGGCCACCCGGCCCAGCCCGGTCACGACGGCAGCGCCGCAGTCGGCCAGCAGCCCGCCCCCACTCAGTACGCCGCGCCGGACCAGTACACAGCAGCGCCTGGCCAGTACGCGGCTCCCGGCCAGTACGGTGCGCCCGGCCACCCGGCCGCCCACCCGCAGGCTTCCAGCGCTCCCCACCCGTACGGTGCCGGGATGCCCACCGGCCCGCATCCCGGCGCTCCGGTCCCGCCCAAGCGGAAGAAGCCGCTGCTGAAGCGCTGGTGGTTCTGGGTGCTGGCGGTCGTCGCCCTCTTCGTCGTCATCGGGATCGCCGGCGGCGGTGGCGAAGAGTCTGCGCCGGACACCGCCGAGGCCGAGGCCGCAACCGCCGATGCGCCCGACTCCGCAGACGCGGACGAGGCCGCCGGTCAGGACGCGGTGGAAGCGGAGAACGCCGTCGCCGAGGAGGATGAAGAGCCTGCCGCCGAGGCTGCATCCGCCTTCGGTCTGGGCGATGCGGTGGCGACGGGAGACTGGGAGATCACGGTCTCGGATGTGCAGTCCGGCGTGAGCCAGGTGGGCGACGAGTTCCTGGGCTCCACCGCTCAGGGCCAGTACATCCTCGTCGACATCGCGGTGAAGAACACCGGCAGCTCGCCCAGCTACTTCTTCGAGGACGACGTGAAGCTTCTCGATGACG
>DAHVRS010000271.1 GCA_027322375.1 Brachybacterium sp.
AGGATGGCCGCCCCGTCTGGGAGGAGAAGGACCCATGGATGACGAGAGAGGACCCCGGCCCGGCAGGGCCAGCGCGAAGGTGCTCGGTGCCGCGGCGCTGCTGGTGCTGAGCTTCGGCCCCTCGGCCCTCGCCCTCACCCCGAGCACCACCCCCACGAGCATGACGACCCCGCGCGCGGTGATCAGCGCCCCCACCACGACGGCCGCCGCCGCGGCCGTGTCCACCACGCGCACCGACGAGGACGAGCAGACCGCCCAGCAGCGGTGAGACCGGCACGATCCTGGGGGATGCCCTGCGATGTCGATGTGATGCGCCCCGCGAGGAGGCAGGGCTCACCTCGTCGGCGCGCGCCCGACGTGGAAGACTGAGGGCTCCACGGATCCGCCCCTGCCGGGACGGTCGACCCAGAAGGAGCGAGGATGTCGCTGTTCGGAGAGCCCTTCACCGCCAAGTGCCTGAAGTCCGGGATAACGGTCGAGGTCGCCGAGGGGCAATCCCTCCTCCAGGCCCTCCTCGATGCCGGGATCTCGATGGACTACTCGTGCGAGGGCGGCGTGTGCGGCACCTGCGTGGTGCCCCTGGTCTCCGGGCAGGTCGAGCACATGGACGAGTTCCTCATGGACGACGAGCACGACTCCCAGATGATCACCTGCGTCTCGCGCGGCGAGGGCGAGATCGAGATCGACGTCTGAGACGTCCCCCCCGCTGGCCTGAGCCGGCCCTGGCCCGAAGGCCAGCAGTGCAGGCGGTCAGCAGCGCGCTTTGGTCAGAACCGCGGACCGGCGACGGCCCAGGCGGTCACCACGAGCCCCAGCAGCGCGATCGCTGCGGTCACCGCGAGCGGCAGCGCGAGGCTCGGCCCCGTCACCAGCAGCGTCAGCGTCCCCGCCGAGGCGAGCACGAGCAGCACCGCGAACAGCAGCGGCCTCCCTGCGGCGGGCTTGCCGCCCTTGTGCATCGGAGGCGACGGATCGGGCTGCATCGTGACCATGCGGTGGCACCTCCGTTCCTCGGGCCAGTCCTCGCCGCGCGGTCGCGGCAGGTGTGTCCCATGATCCTCCCGTGCGCCGTTGATCCGTGGCGTCCCGCGCCAGGTGGAGTTCGTCTACGACTTTCGTCGCAGTCCCGCGGCCGACGGCGCGTCGCTCCACCGCCGACGGGCCAGCGGACGCCTGCGTCTCAGCGCGTCACGGTTCAGCGCTCCGGAGATGCCTGGACGTCGGCCTGGGCCTCCGCATCGGCGAGCGTGTCCTGTCGGGCGAGGCGCGCGAAGGCGCCGCCGGCCGTGAGCAGCTCCTCGTAGGTGCCGCGCTCCACGATCCGGCCCTTCTCGAGCACCACGATCTGATCCGCGTGACGGATCGTGGACAGCCGGTGCGCGATCGAGACGGTGGTGCGGCCCTGCGCCGCGGCGGCGAGCGCCCCGGACATGGCGCGCTCGGTCGCGACATCGAGTGCCGAGGTCGCCTCGTCCAGAAGCAGCACAGGCGGGTCGCGCAGGATCGTGCGGGCGAGTGCCAGGCGCTGCTTCTCCCCGCCGGAGAAGCGGTAGCCCCGCTCCCCCACCACGGTGGCGTAGCCCTCGGGCAGGGACAGGATGTGCTCGTGGATCTGCGCGATCCGGCACGCGTCGATGAGCTCCTCGTCGCTCGCCCCGGGCTTCGCGAAGCGGAGATTGTCCGCGATCGTGGCGTGCAGCAGATAGGTCTCCTGGGTGACCACGCCGAGGCTCGCGGCGAGCGAGTCCATGGTGATCTCGCGCAGGTCGTGGCCGTCCAGGGTGACGCGGCCCGCGGTCGGCTCGTACAGCCGCGCCATGAGATAGCCGGTCGAGGTCTTGCCGGAGCCGGTCGCGCCCACGAGCGCGGTGTGCTGCCCGGCGGGGATGACGAGGTCGAGGTCGCGCAGCGCCGGCTCCTCGGCGCCGGGGTAGGTGAACTCCACGTGCTCGAAGCGCATCTCGCCGCGCACCTCGGCGGCGTCCAGGCTCAGCGCGTCCGGGGCCTCCTGGATGAGGATCGGGGCGTCGAGATACTCGAACACGCGCGTGAAGAGGGCGAGCGAGCTGTTGACCTGGGTCGCGACCCGGAGCAGACCGTTGATCTGCGGGAACAGCGAGGACTGGAGGGCGATGAAGGCGACGAGGGTGCCGATCGTGACGCCGGTGCCCTCGGTATCGCCGAACAGCAGGTACCCGCCCAGCAGATAGGTCAGCGCCGGGAACAGCGCCATCAGGGTGGTGAACACGGCCATGTGCCAGCGTCCGGCCATCTCCGAGCGGACCTCGAGGTCGGCGAGCTCGCGGGAGTCGGTCGCGAAGGCGCGGCTGAGCGCATCGGTGCGGCCCATGGTCACGCCCAGCAGGATCCCGGAGACGGACAGGGACTCCTGGATCCCGGCGGAGAGGTCCGCGGCTTTCTCCTGGCGGATCTTCACGATGCTGCGGCGTCGGCGTCCCACGCGGCGGTTCATCCACACCGCGAAGGGCAGGGCGACGAGCGAGAAGAGGGTGAGTCGCCAGTCCATCGCGAACATCGCCACGAGCGCCATCGCGACCCCGGCGCCGGCGGAGACGATCTGGGTCATCACGGAGGTGACCACGGCCTGCATCGAGCCGATGTCGGAGAAGATGCGGGACTGGACCTCGCCGGTGCGGGTGCGGGTGAAGAACCCCAGCCCCATCCGCTGCAGGTGGGAGAACACGGAGACGCGCAGGTCATGCATGACGGACTGGCCTACGCGGGTGGAGAGCATCGCCTGGGTGACGCCGAGGGCGCTGGAGACGATGGTGACGGCGATCAGGCCGGCGACGGCCGCGCCGAGCACGTCGGGGCGCTTGTCCGGCAGGGCGACGTCCACGATCTCCCGGATGAGGAAGGGAGAGACGACGCCGGCGGCGGCGCCGATCACGATGAGGGAGAGGACCACGGCGAGGGTGCCGCGGTAGGGGCGGAACAGGGCGAGGACGCGGCGCACATCCGGCTTCTGCCCGGGGCTCAGGCCCGGATCATCCCGCAGTGCTCCGCCGCGGCCGCCGCCGAAGCCTCCCCCGCCCGGTCCGCCGTGGACCATCAGACTCCCTGGTGGCGGGCTACGCGGTGCGCGGCGGCCTGGGCGAGGGGGCGCACGGTGACCAGGTCGAGGTTCACGTGGTGCGGGGCGTTCAGGGCGTAGGAGATGACGTCCGCGCAGTCCTCGGCGGTCAGCGGGTTCTCGACCCCGTCGTAGACGGCGTCGGCCTTCTCCGAGTCGCCGAGGCGCACCAGGGAGAACTCCTCGGTCCTGACCATGCCGGGGGCGATCTCGATGACGCGGATCTTCTCGCCGTTGAGCTCGAGGCGGAGGGCAGCGGCGAGCATGTGCTCGCCGGCCTTCGCGGCGTTGTAGCCGGAGCCACCCGGGTAGGCCTCGTGCCCGGCGACGGAGGTGACGAACAGCAGGTCGCCGCGGCCGCTCTCGCGCAGGGCGGGCAGCAGCGCGCGGGTGACGCGCACCGCGCCGAGGGTGTTGATGTCGTACATCCGCTGCCACTTCTCGAGGTCCGCCTCCGCGGCGGTCTCGACGCCGAGGGCACCGCCAGCGACGTGCACGACGGCGTTGAGGCCCGGCCCGAACAGCGCCCGGACGCGCTCGGCGAGCGCTTCGACGGAGGCGTCGGAGGTGACGTCCACGCCGAGCACCTCGCAGCCGGTCTCCTCGGCGAGCTCGGCGAGGCGGTCCTCGCGGCGCGCGACGGCGAGGACGTGCCAGCCATCGGCGACAAGGCGTGCGGCGGTGGCGCGGCCGATCCCGGAGGACGCTCCGGTGACGACGGCGGTGAGGCGGGCGGGCGGGGTCTGGGCGGTCGTCTCAGGCATGAGCCCAGGGTACGCGGGGGAACGGGCCGGCCCCGCCCGGGTCGCGGCGCGGACACCCGGGCGGGTGCGGCGCGGCGACCGGGACGGGGCCGGCAGTGCAGAGCGTCTGGTGCAGAGCGTCGGGCTCAGATGCCCTGGAGGTGCGGCTCGGCCTCGGCCTCGAGGGCGCCGGAGACGCGGCCCTTGGCCAGCCGGGTCATGAGCGCGGCGATCGCGCCGTCGCCGGTGACGTTCGTGGCGGTGCCGAAGGAGTCGATCGCGATGTATGCGGCGATCATCAGACCCACCGCCGCCTCGCCGAAGCCGAGCATCGAGCTGAGCACGCCCGCGGCGGCCATGATCGCGCCGCCGGGCACGCCCGGGGCCGCGATCATCACCACGCCCAGCATGAGCACGAAGCCCAGCAGCGCCGGGATGTTCAGCGGCATGCCGGTGACGATCATGATCGCGACCGCGAAGGTGGTGATCTTCAGCGTGGAGCCGGCGAGGTGGATCGTCGCGCACAGCGGCACCACGAAGTCCGCGATCGCCTCGGGGATGCCGTTGCGCTTGGTGCACTCGGTGGTGACCGGGATCGTCGCGGCGGAGGAGCTGGTGCCGAGCGCGGTCATGTAGGCCGGGGCCATGGTCCACAGCATCTTCAGGGGGTTGCGGTGCACCGCCCAGCCGGCGACCGCGTACTGCGCCAGCAGCACCACGATCGTCATCGCGAGGACCAGCACGATCACGGCGAAGAAGGTGCCGATCACGGTCCAGATCTGGCCGTTCAGAGTCAGGCCCAGGAACATGCCGAAGATGTACAGCGGCAGCAGCGGGATGATGACCGCCTCGACGATCCGCACGATGATCGTGCGCAGCTGCACGAAGGACTCCTGCAGCGCGCCGCGGCCCACCAGCGTCAGGCCGATGCC
>DAHVRS010000273.1 GCA_027322375.1 Brachybacterium sp.
CACCTCTCCCCCTCACGCCTCGCGCACCTGTTCACGGCGCAGACGGGCACGCCGCTGCGCGGCTACGTCGAGGCGCAGCGGATGGAGGCCGCCGCGAGGCTGCTGGAGATGACCCCGGACCCGGTCGCCGAGATCGAGCAGATCGTGGTCGACACCGTCAGCGGCCACCTGCGCCGCACCTACCGCCGCGAGCCCGCGGTGATGGCCGTGGTCATCGACTCCTGAGTCCCGGCGCGGCCGACGTCCGTCGTCGGCCCCGCACGACGGCCCCTCCGGCCCGCGTCACAGCGGTGCGGGAGGGGCCGTCGGCTCAGCCGATCCAGATCTGGCAGATGTTGCTGCGGGTGAACGTGGCGACTCGATCGACATGGAGGAGCCCCTCGAGGGCCACTCGATCGTTGCCGAGCACCCCGGTGATGCGCGCGTGAGCCGTGCGTCGGCCACCTCAACGCGACAGGTTGCGGTACGCGGGTCGAGTGAACCCGCTTCACGTGCCCGTACGTGCCCGCCGCCCTGGACCCGCCGCTGAACAGCTTGCGCCCACCGAGCCTCGTCGTGTGCGAGTCTACGGCGGTGCCGGCCGACGGGGCGGGGTGGGCGGAGGGACGGGTGATGACAGCGACGAACACGGCTCTGAAGGTGGGGCGATGACGGCCGTCGGCGGACCCGGCGCCGGCGACGAGCCGAGCCCTGCGGGCGGGCGCGCCCCGCTGCAGCTGCGGGTCGGCGGGGCGAGCAGGGAGGAGCTGCACACCCGGCTCGCGAAGCTCGGCATCCAGCTGAACGACGGCGCGCGCACGCTTCTCGAGGATTCGTGCTTCGACACCCGCGCACCGGAGACGCTCGAGGTCGTGCAGCGCAGCCTCCACCAGCTCGGCCTCCCCTCGGGCGGCACCCTCCCGCAGATCACCGCTGCGGCACGGGCGCAGGGTCTCGTCCCGCTGCCGCCGGACACCGGCCCTTACCTCCGCCTCGCCATCACGGACCAGGGGCAGGCCCCGGACTCGATCCTCTCCGCCGGGAGGGCGCCGACCGGCGCCGTGCACGTCCACTCCGTACCTCTCCGCGCGGACCACGACTACCCCAAGGGCTTCTATCTGCGTGTCGTCGACGGCGTCACCTGGCTGCGGGGCTTTCGCTGCGACGACGAGTACGTGTGGCCGGCCGACGCCGTCCTCGCCCTGCGCGCTTCCGAGGGGTGAGGGGTCCGCGCATCACGTGACCGCGCGACGGCGCCTGGGCGCTCCGCGGCGTCCGACCGAGCGGCGGTGCCTGAACGCACCGCGGCCCCCGCCGTCCCACCCCGTGGACGAAGTGGCCCAGATCACCGCTCCACGCCGTTCCTCTCCTAGGCTTCGAGAATGTTCTCCTGCCTGTCGCCCGGAGCGCTGGGGCTCCCCCTGGACCACACCGCCGCCATCGAGCTCGCGCTCGCGCACGGCTTCGGGGGCGTGGATCCCGACCCCGAGCACTTCCGCACCCTCCTGGCCGACGGCGGCCTCGAGGCCGTCTCCGCCCACGGCGACGCCGTGCGGGCGAAGGGCCTGCAGTGGGGTATGGCCGGCCTCCCGATCGCGCTGGACTCCCCGGCCGAGGAGTTCCGCGCCGCCCTCGGCTCCCTGCCCGACGCCCTCGGGCTGCTCACCGCCGCCGGGGTCACCGCGGTCGGCACCTGGATCCGCCCCATGCACCAGACCCGCGACCACGCCGCCAACTGGCGCCTGCACGCCGGACGGCTCTCCCTGGTCTCCGAGATCCTCGCCGACCACGGGCTGCGGCTCGGGCTGGAGTACATCGGGCCGAAGACCTTCTGGTCCACCGAGCGCCACCCCTTCGTCCACGACATCACCGACGCCCGCGCCCTCATCGCGGAGACCGGCGCGAGCAACATCGGCCTGATCCTCGACAGCTACCACTGGTTTACCGCCGGGGAGACCCCCGAGGACCTCACCGGCCTCGCCGCCTCCGACATCGTCTCCGTCGACATCAACGACGCCCGCCCCGACCGAGCGCGCGACGAGCAGATGGACCTCGACCGCCGCCTGCCCTACGACACCGGGGTGATCGACCTCGACGGGTTCATGGGAGCGATCCGCACCGCCGGGTACACCGGCCCCGTGAAGGTCGAGCCGTTCATGAAGAGCCTCGCCGAGCAGCCCGTCGACGAGGTCCTCGCCGACATCTCCGCGCGCCTGGATCGTGCCGTCGCG
>DAHVRS010000274.1 GCA_027322375.1 Brachybacterium sp.
TCCTCGTGCTCGCGCTCGTGCTCTCCCAGACAGTGTTCCGCTCGGTGCTGGACGAGACCGAACCGACCTACGCCACCGGGCCCCGCAGCGCGGAGGGCCAGTCGGAGTACGTGCCGGATCCAGAGGACCCGGACATCGCCCCGCCCCCGCCGATCTTCACGCAGAAGCCGACCACGGACTGCACCATCCCGAACTACGCCGACGCTCCCCGCAGCGACTCAGGGACGGTGCGGGGCGGCGAGCTCGAGTACAGGATCCCCGAGGGCTGGGGCGATGGCTGGTACTCCGAGTCCCTTCCCTACATGGACCAGATCGGAGCGGAGTCCCGGCACGTCGAGGACGGCTGGTACTCCGTGGTGAACCTGGGCCGGGTGGTGTTCCCCGAGGACGAGGGCGGCTATCCCGGCCTCGAACCAGCCGCCGTCGCGATCTTCCAGTGCTACGCCACGACCTCCGGTGTGGTCATCGGCTTCGGTGAGAACCCCGAGGTCACCGACTACCGCTCGGAGCCGATCACCGTGGACGGCCAGCCCGCGTGGATCGTCCAGGCCACCTACCACTTCGAGGACCCGGACTATCTGAAGACCTCCAGCGCCTCGATCGTCACCTCGATCGTGGTCGAGACCCCGAACGGCGCCAGCGCGCTCGCGAGCGATGTCGCAGCCGATCAGCCCGAGCACGTGCAGAACCTCGAGGACATCATCGCGAGCCTCGCGGTCATCGACTGACCCTCCCCCTCTCCTCTCCCCACCCCGCTCTCCCCCGTTCCCCGCACTCGCGCCCGACGAAGGAGTCCCCGTGCACACCGGACCGCAGCCGACCGGCACCCACACCAGCCCCACCGGGCAGGGCGGAGCGCGCGGCGGCCGCGGCACCGCCCTGCTCTACGGCGTGATCGCCTTCTCCGCGGTGTTCCTGCTGATCGTCGGCGGGACCGTGGGCTTCCTGCTCCTGCGGCCCGACGGCACGGATCCCGATCCGACCGGCACCGCGACGGAGACGGAGACCGCGACCGACGCCACCTCCACGGACGGCACGTCCACGGAGACGGAGAGCGCCTCGGAATCCTCCTCGGCGACCCCGACGGAGGTCACCCCCGAGCGCTGCTGGTCCCCCGAGAACCAGACCCGCACCTCGAACAATCCTTCCGGTCGCCTGCGCGGCGGCGGGCTGCAGTTCATCCCCCCGTCGCTCTACACCGAGCGCGGCCGACCCCCGGGCGTGGCCTACGCCGACGATCTCCAGGGCGCGCAGGCGAAGGTCGAGGACTCCTGGTACTCGACGATGTTCGTGGGCGAGGTGGTGTGGCAGCCGGGCATCGAGTACCCGGGCGCTGAGGCGGCCAGCAAGCAGATCGTCGGCTGCTTCTTCTCCGCACCGATCTGGGGTGAGGCGAAGGGCCGTTCCCTCGACGACCAGGTGACCGAGCCGGTGACGGTCTCCGGCATGCCCGGCTATCGCACCACTGCGATCGTGAACTTCGCCAGCTCCCCGCTGGAGCTCACCTCCGCCACCGAGCTGGTGGTCGTCGTGGTCGACACCCCGCAGGGACCCAGCGTGTTCGGCACCGAGACCGCAGTGGGTGTGCCCGAGCACGAGGAAGCGGCCGACGAGGCCTACGAGTCCCTCACCGGGATCGGCTGAGCCGCAGCCTCACACCACCGAGGAGGCGAGGCGGCAGAGGTTGTCGATCATCTGCGTGCCGCGCGGGCGGTTCTTCCACTCCTCGAGCGTGAGCTCGCGGCTGCGCGAGCGGTAGACGTCCTCGACTTCGCGGATCTTCTCGATGAAGTCCGTCCCGCCCACCATGAGCGAGCACTCCATCTGCAGCAGGAAGGAGCGCATGTCCATGTTCGAGGAGCCGATGACGGTCACGGAGTCGTCGATCGAGACGTGCTTGGCGTGCAGGATCGTCGGCGCGCGATGCAGCCAGATCTTCACCCCGGCCTTGAGCAGCATCGAGTAGTAGGACCGCTGGGCGTGGAAGACGAGGAACTGGTCGCCGATCTCGGAGACGAACAGCTCCACCTCCACCCCGCGCCGGGCCGCGGTGATCATCGCGGCGAGCATCGACTCATCGGGCACGAAGTAGGGCGAGACCGCGACTATTCGCTGGGTGGCGGAGTAGAACAGCTGGTTGAACAGGGCGAGGTTGTTCTCGGCGACGAAACCGGGACCGCTGGGCACCAGCTGGCACTCGTAGGTGCCGGTGGTGTCCGGGGCGGGGCGGACCAGGGTCTTCTGGTCGAGCATCTCGTCGGTCTCGTAGTACCAGTCGGTGGCGAACAGCAGGTTCAGCTCGGAGACTATCGGGCCGCGGAAGCGGGCCATGGTCTCCTGCCAGTGCAGGCCGCGGCGGATGTTCGCGGGCTTGTCGTAGTGGGAGGCGATGAGGTTCTGCGAGCCCATCCACCCGATCTCGCCGTCGACGATCACCATCTTGCGGTGGTTGCGCAGGTCGGGCCGCTGGAAGGCGCCGTCGCGGATGAGCCGGATCGGCATCATCGGGGCGTGCTCGATGCCGTGCGCATCCAGCAGGCGGCGCATGCGGCGGTACGGACCGAAGTGGCTGCCGGCGCCGAAGTGGTCGTAGAGGACCCGGACCTTGACGCCGGCGTCGGCCCGCTCGCACAGCGCCGCGAAGAAGTCCTCGGTCACGTCATCGAGGCCCATGATGTAGAAGAGCACGTGGACGTTCTCGCGCGCGGTGCGGATGTCCGCGGCCATGCGCGCGATCGATTCTTCGTAGTCGATCTCGAGGTCAGCGGAGTTGTTTCCGGTCAGTGGGAAGGCGCCGAGCTCGCGGTTCAGCCGCACTGCGCCCTGCAGCCAGCTGGGGACGTCCTCGTCGAGCTCGCTGTCCGGGATGGAGTGGGCACGGATGCGCATGAGGCGGTTGACCTTGCTCTGCTTCTGCATGCGGCGGCGCGGGAGCTGGTTGCGGCCCAGCAGCAGGAACAGCGGAAAGCCGACGATCGGCAGCAGCATGATCGCCAGCAGCCAGGCGAGCGCCGAGCCGGGCCGGCGGTTGCGGGGCACGACCACGAGGGCCGTCAGGCGCAGCACCACATCGAGCGCGGCGTAGACGTAGGTCCAGGCGAGACCGCCGTGGTCGCTCACCCACTGCCACAGCTCCGTCATCGGACAGGTCCCTTCTCGAGATGCCGCACGGCGGGCCCCCGAAGGGACCCGCCGTGCAGTCTACGTGCGTGAACGGCGCGGGCTGGTGCCCCGCGCCGGTCGCGCATGATCAGTCGTTTCCGCGCAGGATCGCGAGGATCCGCAGGATCTCGATGTACAGCCACACCAGGGTGACCGCGAGCCCGAAGGCGACGCGCCAGGCGTACACGCGCGGGACGCCCGCGTTCGCGGCGCGCTGGACGTCCTCGAAGTCCATCACGAGCGAGTAGGAGGCCATGACCACGGCGAGACCGCCGATCACGAGGCCCAGGCCGCCCTCGCGCAGACTCTGGCCCATCAGCAGCATGGTGCCGATGTTGACCAGCCCGAAGAGCAGGTAGGCGATCATCGCGATCATGAAGATCTTGGTGAGCTTCGGGGAGGTGCGCAGAATGCCCATGCGGAAGAGCACCAGGACGGTGCCGGCGACGGCGAGGGTGCCGAGGACGGCCTGGAACGCGATGCCGGGGTAGATGAACTCCATCGAGGCGCTGATGCCGCCGAGGAACAGGCCCTCGAAGGCGGCGTAGGCGATGACCAGCGCGGCCGACGGCTTCTTCTTGAAGATGTTCACCATCGACAGGATGAAGCCGCCGAGGACGCCGATCAGGGTCGCGGCGCCCACGAGGCCGCGGGTCAGGAGCGCGGCCTGCTCGCCGCCGACCAGCAGTGCCAGGTACGGCAGCAGGGCGACGAACGCGCCGACGACGACGATCACGCCGAGGGTGGCAGTGATCGCGTTCAGCGCGTCGCGCATGGTCATCCGGCCGGTGTCGTGACCGGTCGCGGCGGGGCGGGCGTACATCGCCTCGAGCTGGTCCGCGCCGGGCGCGGTCTGGCCCTGCGGGGCGAAGCCCGAGGACCACTGGGTGTCAGGGGACGGGCCGGCGCTCTGCGACCGTCCGAACTGGGGGGCGTTGTAGTTCGCGCCGCCCTGCACGGCCTGGTCTCGGCCGAACACGATGTTGTGGCGTGCCATGGTGCTCCTCATCAGGAATCGGTCTGGTCCGTCACGCGCGCGGAGAGGCGCACGTGGGACCGTCGCCGCAATGCTACCGGCGGTTCCCGTGTCCGCGCTGGGTGCGGCCTGCGCCCTGAGCGGACAGGGCAGGGGCCGACGGGGTGCAGCGCCGTCGGGCGGCTCAGCCCCGCGACTCAGCCCCGCGCGACTCAGCCCCGCGCGGCATCGAGAGCCTGATCGAGGTCCTCGATGAGGTCGGCGATGTCCTCGATGCCGACGCTCAGCCGCAGCAGCTCGTCGGAGATCCCCGCCTGCTGGCGCGCCTCGGGGGTCATCGCCTCGTGGGTCATGGTCGCGGGGCGGCAGATGAGGGTCTCGACCCCGCCGAGGCTGACGGCGAAGGCGGGATAGCGCAGCGCCCGCAGGAAGGCGGTGCTGTTCAATCCCTCGGCGAGCTCGAAGGAGAGCACTGCGCCGATGCCGGCGGCCTGGGAGGCGTGCAGCCTGGCCTCCTCCTCGCTGTGCGAGCCGGCGAAGTTCACGACGGCGACCTCGGGCCGGGTGCGGAGGTGCTCGATGAGGGCGCGGGTGTTCTCCTGCTGGCGCTCGAGCCGCAGCGGGACGGTCTTGATCGCCTGGATGAGGCGGAAGGAGTCCAGCGGGGCGAGGACGCCGCCGGTCGCGACCTGGGCGAGGTGGATCGCCTCGGCGAGCGCGGCGTCGTTCGTGGTGACGGCGCCGGCGAGGAGGTCGGAGAGGCCGGCGAGGTACTTGGTGGCGGACTGGATGACGAGGTCCGCGCCGAGGTCGAGCGGCCGTTGCAGCACCGGGGTCATGAAGGTGTTGTCCACGATGACGAGCGCGTCGTGTCGATGGGCGAGCGCGATGATGGCGCGCAGGTCCGTGATGCGCAGGGTGGGGTTCGCGGGGGTCTCGACGAAGATCGCGCGGGTCGCGGGGGTGAGGTCCTCGTCGGTGAGGTCGGCGAGATCGTCGACGAAGCGGGCGGTGACGCCACGGGTGGAGAGCACCCGGTCCACGAAGCGGTAGGTGCCGCCGTAGACGCTCGCGGGGAGGATGATCTCGTCGCCCTGGGCGAGGACAGACAGCGCCGCGGCGGTCGCGGCCATGCCGGAGGCGAAGGCGAAGCCGTGCTCGGCCCCGTCCAGCGCCGCAAGCACGGTCTCGAGCTGGGCGCGGGTGGGGTTCGCGCCGCGCTGGTAGGCGAAGGCGCCGCTGTCGGTGCTGCGGTCGAGCTCGAAGGTGGAGGCCATGTGCACGGGCGGCACCACGGCTCCGTGCTCGAAGTCCTTCAGGGTGTGCACGGCGGCGGTCTGGATGTGCACGGCAGCGGCTCCTCGCTCGGCGGTCAGGTCTCCCGCCACTGTAGGACTCCCCCACGCAAGGGACCCGCCCTGATGACCGTCTGTGACGGCCACCGGGGCGGGGCTCAGGAATGCAGGGTTCACAGCCCCGGACTGCTGTCAGACCCGCACGGCCTCCGCGGGCACACCGGCCACGAGGGCGGTGGCGAGCTCGGGCTCCTCTGCGAGGACGGCCGGGGCGAGAGCGGGCATCGAGCCGGTGATCGTGTCCTCGTGCGCGGCGAGCACGGCAAGGGTGCGGCGCGAGCGCACCTCGAGGGCGATCAGGGTGCCCAGCACCATCACGAACCCGGTGGAGGCGAGCGCGATCGCGACGAGCATCGGTGCGCGGTAGCCGAGGCCACCCGCGATCACCGCACCGCCGAGCGCGGCACCGAGGGCGTTGGCGACGTTGAACGCGGCGTGGTTCAGGGACGCGCCGAGCACCTCGGAGCGGTGCGCGACCCGGATCAGCCAGGTCTGCAGCGCCGGGCCCAGGGCGGAGCTCGCGGTGTTCACGAGCGCGATCCCCACGATCAGGCCGGCGAGGGAGCCGGGCGCCACGATGAACAGGCCCACGAGCGCGGCGATGTAGAGCGGGAACCCGATCAGGAGGGTGCCGCGCAGGGACCGGTCGGTGGTCACGCCGCCGAGGATGTTGCCGAGGGTCATGCCGAGCCCGGCCGCGGCGAGCACCCACGGCACAAGACGCGCGGGGCCGCCCGCGACCTCGGTGGTGATGTCGGCGATGTAACTGAACACGGCGAAGCCGCCCGCGAAACCGAAAGCGGCGATGCCCATGACGATCCAGAGCTGCACGCGGCGCAGCGCCACGAGCTCCTCGCCGGCTCGTCGACCGGCGATGACGGGCTGCGGCGGGACAGCCCAGCGCAGTGCGAGCACGGTCGCGACGAAGATCCCGGCGATGAGCAGGTAGACGAGGCGCCAGCCCGCGACCTGGCCCAGCGCGGTCATCGCGGGGACGCCCACGAGGTTCGCAACGGTGAGGCCGGACAAGGCGACGGCGACGCCCTTGCCCTGGCTGCCCGGACCCATGAGGGAAGCGGCCAGCAGCGAGGCGACACCGAAGTAGGCGCCGTGCGGGAGCCCGGCGAGGAAGCGCGCGGCGAGGGTCAGCTCGAAGGTGGGCATCACGGCGGAGAGCACGGTGCCCACGGCGAGCGCCGCGGCGAGCGCGGTGATCATCGAGGTGCGGCTCCAGCGCACGGAGAGCAGGGCGAGCACAGGCGCGCCGACGACCACGCCGAGGGCGTAGGCGGTGATGAGGTGGCCGGCCTTCGCGATGCCGGCGGCAGGGTCGGTTCCCATCTGCTCGGGCAGCAGGCCCGTGGCGATGCCGGGCAGGAGGCCCATGGCAGCGAACTCGGAGGCCCCGATGCCCACGCCGCCGAGGGCGAGGGCGAGCAGCGCGAGGGTGCGTCGGCCGGAGCTGATCTCGTGGGGTGCGGGGGCAGTGTCGACGGCCGTCGTGACGGCGTCTTCGGGGGTGGCGCCGGGCGCGGTGCCGGGGCGCGGGTCGAGGGTGCGGGACATGAGGTCTCCTCGCGAGGGGTGCAGGTGCAGGGAGGGCGACATCGACCGAGCGCCACAATAAGACAACGCTGTTGCGATACGTCAAGGGGGTTCCAGAGCGGATCCGCATCACACTGCATTCGGCGCCTCCCCACCGCCTGCCCCCGCGCCTGCCGCGCCGCCTGTTCCAGACCCCGGATCAGGCGCCCCATGGGAGGATGAGCAGGTGAGACCGATGGGGCCCCTGGACCGCGTGGCGGGCGCGCATGACGCCGCCGTCCTCGCTGTCGCCCGGCGCGGCGAACCGGTCTCCCGCGCCGGTCTCGCCGACGCTCTGCAGGTCACGCCGCAGGCGATCTCGAAGATCCTCGCCCGCCTCATCGACCGCGGGCTCATGGCTGAGGCGGGCACGATCTCCTCCGGGCCCGGCAAGCCGACCACGCTCTACTCGATCGTGCCGAGCTCCCGCCGCGCAGTCGGCCTCCATCTGACCCGCACCCGCGTGCACGGCGTCGTGACCGACCTCACCGGGCGCGTGCTCGAGCGGCTCGTGACCCCGATCCCGTCCGGGACCGCCGTGCCGGAGCTCATCGCGCTGCTCGCCGAGACCGCCCGGACCCTCGCCGCGCACGGCGACGGGGAGCTGCTCGGGGTGGGGGTGGGGATGCCCGGCCCGGTGGACTCGGAGACCGGCGTGCACCTGGGCGTCTCCCCCGGCACCGAGGCCTGGCACGACGCCGCGATCCGCGACCTGCTGCTCGCTGAGCTGGGCCTGCCGGTGCTCGTGGACCACGACTCCCGCTCAGCCCTGGTGGGCGAGAGCTGGTCCCAGCCGGGCCTGCTCCACAACGCCGTGCTGCTCCTCGTCGAGGACGGGATCGGGGCGGCGCTGTGCCTGGACGGCACGATCGTGCGCGGGGCTCACTCCCGCGCGGGCAAGGCCGGGCACATGGTGGTGCAGATGGGCGGAGAGCCGTGCACCTGCGGTCGGCGCGGCTGCGCGCAGGCCGAGCATCTCGCGGCGCTGCGCGCGGGGGACGAGCAGCGGGCCGCAGACGTCCTCGCGACCGTCGTGCTGGATCTGGTGCGCCTGGTGGACGTGGACCGGGTGGTGCTCGGCGGGCGCAGCGTCCACGCCCATCACGGGCCGACGATGACCGCGATCCGCGCCGCGATCGACGAGGGGCTCTCCGGCCCCGACTCCGGGCACGTCGAGGTGCTGCTGTCCACGCGGGGCGTGGACCTCATCGCCGCGGGCGCGGCCTGCGAGGTGCTCGAGCACGAGTACGGGCTGCCCACCTCGCTCGTCGGTCCCGAGCAGTAGTTCCTGTCAGGCGCGCCCGTCAGGCAGAGCCTTTCAGGCGGGGCGCGCCCCGAACACCGCGGAGCCCACGCGCACGATCGTCGCGCCCTCCTCGACGGCGATCTCGAGGTCGCCGCTCATCCCCATCGACAGCTCGGTGAGCTCGTCCGCGCCGTACTGCGCGCGCAGCACATCGCGCAGCTCCCGCAGCCCGCCGAGGGAGGCCCGCACGGCGGCTTCGTCGGAGGTGTTCGCGCCGATGGTCATGAGGCCGACGGGCCGCAGCCGCTCGCTCGCGCGCAGGCGCTCGAGGATCGGGGCGACCGCCTCCGCTGTGGGGGCGAAGCCGCCCTTGGACTCCTCCCCCGAGGTGTTCACCTGGATGAGGACGTCGCGGCGGAGGTCCGCGAGCTCGGCGCGGCGCTCGAGCGCCTCGGCGATGTCGGGCCGGTCCACGCTGTGCACGAGCTCGGCGAAGGCGATGACGTCGCGCGCTTTGTTGGTCTGGAGCCGGCCGATGAAGTGGCGGGGCACGCCGTTGTCCGCGAGCAGCGGGTCCGCGTGCTTGGCGATCTCCTGCGCGCGGTTCTCCCCCACCGCGATGCGGCGGCCGCGCTCCTGCAGCGCCTGGATCGCGACCTCGATCTCCTGCGGGCTGCGCAGCTTCGTCGCGAGCAGCACCGTGATCTCGGCGGCGTCGCGACCAGCGCGCTCGGCGGCACGGTCCACACGGGCGAGGACGTCGTCGAGGCGGTCGATGATCTGCGCGCGCTGCGCATCGTCCAGCGCAGGGGTGTCGGCGGAGGTGGTCATGCCCTCCATTGTGGCTGATCCTCACAGGCGAGTCCGCCTGAGCCGACTCGCCGCAGTGCCCCCAGCGGGACTCGAACCCGCACTGTGCCGCTTTTAAGGCGGCCGCCTCTGCCGATTGGGCTATGGGGGCCCAGCCGCCCCACATTATGCTGGAGAGCACCATGAGCGCTGTGATCAGGTCCCTCGCGGACTCCCTGCGGCGGTTCGGCGACGACCGCCTCGCAGCCCTGCTCCTCGCCCGCCCCGACCTCACCTCCCCGCTGCCGCGCGGGATCGGGCCGCTCGCCGCCCGTGCGAGCGGGGCCACCTCCGCCCGGCGCGCGCTCGAGGCGCTCACCCTGCCCGAGCTGCACCTCGTCGAGGCGCTCGCCGTGCTCGAGGAGGGCGCCTCCCCCGCCCAGCTCGCCGCGGCCGTCTCCGCCGAACCCGCGGAGATCGGCCCCGCCCTGGAGCGCCTGATCACGCTCGGCCTCGTCTGGGGCGAGGACGAGCTGCACCTGGTCCGGCCGCTGCGCGAGGGGCTCCGCGCCCCCGCCGGCCTCGCTCCCGTCGCTGAGGACGATCCCTCCTCTGAGGAAGCACGCATGCGGGTCGAGCGCGCCCGCACTGCCGTGCCCGAGGTGCTCGACGCTCTCGCCTGGGGGCCGAGCACCGTCTCCGGGCACGGCAAGCTTGCCGCGGACCTGCTCGCCGCCGGGATCGTCGTCGCCGAGGAGGACGCGCTGCGCCTCCCCCGCACCGTGCACCTCGCGCTGCGCGATGGACGTGTGCGCCGAGCGTTCGTCGGCCGGCGGCCCCTCCCCGAGGGCCCGCCGGTGCGTGAGCCCGTGCCCGGCTCCCGCACTGCCCAGGCCGTGGAGCGGGCCTTCGAGGCGCTGCGCGTGCTCTCGATCGTGCGCAGCTTCGATGAGGACCCGCCCGGGGTGCTGCGCCGCGGGGGACTCCCTCAGCGGGACCTGCGCCGCCTCGCCGAGCGCACCCAGGTGGACGTCCTCACCTGCGCGACCGTGCTGCAGACCGCCTGGCAGGCCGGCCTGATCGGGCACGACGGGCAGGAGTGGCGGCCCACCCAGGACTGGGATGCGCACCGCCGCCTCGAGGCCGAGCAGCGCTGGGCCGAGCTCGTGCTCGCCTGGGCGCAGGGCCACCATCTCGCCGCCGTGGTCGGCACCCCGGATGCGAGCGGGACCGGCCGCGCCCTCCTCTCCGAGCTCACCCGGCGTGATGGCGTCCGCACTCGCCGCGGCAGCCTGCTCGGCGCACTCCTCACCACCCCTCACGTCCGCGCCACCGAGGAGTCGCTGGCCGCCTCGCTCGCCTGGGCGTTCCCGCTCGTGCCCGCGGAGATCCTGCGCGAGGAGTCCGCGGCGCTGCTCGCCGAGGCACAGGTGCTGGGACTCGTCGAGGACGGGGCGCTGACAGTGCTCGGCCAGGAGCTGGTCCTCGCCCTGGACGAGGACGTCACCACGGCCGATGCCCGCCTTGCCGCTGCCCTGCAGGAAGCCGCACCGGCCCCTGTCGAGGAGGTGCTGCTGGACGCGGACCTCACCGTGATGATCCCAGGCCGCCCTGCCGAGTCGCTGATGCCTCTGCTGGACTGGACCGAGGTGGTCTCCCGCGGCGGCGCGCTCACCCTGCGCTTCACCACGGCGACCGTGCGACGCGCGCTCGGCGACGGCCGCGACGCGGAGGCTCTGCTCGCGCTGCTGGAAGAGGTCTCCCGCTCCGCCGTCCCGCAGGCGTTGAGCTATCTGCTGCGCGATGAGCAGCGCCGTCACGGCCGCGTGCAGGTCTCGCGCGCGACCACCGTCCTCACCGCCGAGCCGGAGGTGCTCGACCTGTTGCAGGGCTCCCCCGAGGCCGCAGCGCTCGATCTGCACCGTCTTGCACCCACGGTCGCCGTCACCCTCTCGGACCCCGGTTTCGCGCTCGCGACCGCGCGTCGCGCTGGCCTCTCCCCGCAGGCGGTGCGCCCGGACGGCAAGCCCGTCCCCGAAGAGCTCACCCATTCGCTGCGCGGCGGCCCCGCGGACCCGGACCTCGTGACGATCGACGCGGACGCGCTGCGCCTTCCCCCGGCGGAGGCGGTCGCTCGCATCCGCGCGGCCGAGGAGGGCGGGATCGAGCTCTCGGTCACTGACCGCCTGCTCGAGGCGATCGCCGCCTCGCGCGAGCTCGAGCTCGGGATCGTGGACGGGCGCGGCGGCGTGGTCGTCACCCGCGCTCTGCCGCTGTCCCTCGAGGGCGGCCGCCTGCGCGCGCAGGACGTGAAGACCGCCGAGGAGTTCACGGTCCTCGTCCACCGGGTGACGCTCGCCTGAGTCTGGCCAGCGTGATGGCTTCAGGTCACGGATTGCGTCATGGGGAGTGCTCCCCATGGCGATATCGGGCCGCCGCCCCATAAAATTCTACGCAACGGGCAGGGGCGACCTCAGCGCTCCCCCGACCCCGGGGATCC